>NZ_CAXSQB010000007.1:44011-74798 GCF_964239415.1 Clostridium sp. ATCC BAA-442
GTCGCCGCGGGCATAGACGCCGGGGCGGCTGGTGGCCATGGTCTCCTCGTCCACCTGGAGGCAGCCCTTCCGGTTGGTCTCCAGGCCGGGGGTGGTGGAGCGGATCAGGGGGTTGGGGCTGGTGCCCAGGCTCATGACCACGGTGTCCACCTCCAGGGTGAAGTTGGAGCCCTCCACCACCTTGGGGGCGCGTCGTCCGCTCTCGTCGGGGGCCGTGAGGCGCAT
Source organism: Clostridium sp. ATCC BAA-442 (assembly GCF_964239415.1). NCBI lineage: Bacteria > Bacillati > Bacillota > Clostridia > Eubacteriales > Clostridiaceae > Clostridium > Clostridium sp. ATCC BAA-442. The sequence goes on from NZ_CAXSQB010000007.1 coordinate 44,237, forward strand.
CTTCACGCACTCCAGGCCGCCCACCCGGCCTGTGCCGTCGTCCAGCACCTTCACCGGGTTGGTGAGGAGCATGAACTCGATGCCCTCCTCCTTGGCGTGGTGGACCTCCTCCTTCCGGGCGGGCATCTCCTCCTCATCCCGGCGGTAGAGCACGTAGACGTGCTCGGCCCCCATGCGCTTGGCGCAGCGGGCGGCGTCCATGGCCACGTTGCCGCCGCCGATGATGGCGGCGGAGCCGGAGATCTTCAGGGGGGTGTCGTACCCCTCCCGGTAGGCCTTCATCAGGTTGATGCGGGTCAGGTACTCGTTGGCGGAGTACACCCCCGCCAGGGTCTCGCCCTCGATGCCCATAAACATGGGCAGGCCCGCGCCGGAACCGATGAACACGGCCTCATAGCCCTCCTCAAACATTTCGTCAATGTCGAAGGTCTTGCCGATGACCATATCGGTCTCCAGATCCACGCCCAGGGCGGTGAGCTTGTCCACCTCGTTCTGCACGATGGCCTTGGGCAGGCGGAACTCGGGGATGCCGTACACCAGCACGCCGCCGGCGGTGTGGAAGGCCTCGAAGATGGTGACCTCGTAGCCGTGCTTGGCCAGATCGCTGGCGCAGGTCAGGCTGGCGGGGCCGGAGCCCACCACCGCCACCTTGATGCCATTGGTCTGGGGCTTCTGAGGCATGGCGTTGACGTTCTCCCGGTACCAATCGGCCACAAAGCGCTCCAGCCGACCGATGGCCACCGGCTCGCCCTTGATGGCCCGGACGCACCGGGCCTCACACTGGCTCTCCTGAGGGCAGACACGACCGCTGACGCTGGGCAGGGCGTTGGTGTCGGAGATAATATCATAAGCGGCCTGGAAGTCGCCCTCGGCCACTTTGGCGATAAACTCGGGGATGCGGATGTTGACCGGGCAGCCGCCCACGCAGGGCTTGTGCTTGCAGTTGAGGCAGCGGGCCGCCTCTTCCATAGCCATCTCCTTGGTGTAGCCCAGGGAGACCTCCTGGAAGTTGTGGTTGCGGACATTGGGCTCCTGTTCCGGCATGGGAACCTTCTTCAAACTCATATTCGGCATGGTATTCGGCTCCCTTCCTCAGTGATCCATCAGCTCATGGGCCAACTGGTCCATGCGGCAGGCGTGGCGCTCCTTCTCTTCGGCCTCCTGGGCGCGGTAGACGGAGTTGCGGTTCATCAGCTCGTCAAAGTCCACCTCATGGCCATCAAAGTCGGGGCCGTCCACGCAGGCGAACTTCATCTTGCCGCCCACGGTGACGCGGCAGCCGCCGCACATGCCGGTACCGTCGATCATGATGGGATTCAGGCTGACGATGGTCTTGATGCCATAGGGCTCGGTGGTCTTGGAGACAAACTTCATCATGGGGATAGGGCCGATGGCGATGACGGCGTCATAGTGGATGCCGGAATCGATCAGCTCCTTGAGCTTCACGGTGACAAAGCCCTGCTCGCCGTAACTGCCGTCATCGGTCATGATGTAGAGGTGGTCGCAGGCGGACTTGAACTCGTCCTCCAGAATCACAATGTCCTTAGAGCGGAAGCCGGCGATCACGTCCACCTCCAGCCCCTCAGCATGGCAGGTCTTGGCCTGGGGATAGGCGATGGCGCAGCCCACGCCTCCGCCCACCACGCAGACACGCTTTGCCCCCTCGGGCAGCTCTGTGGGCAGCCCCAGCGGACCGACAAAGTCCCGGATGGAGTCGCCTTCGTTCAGCTCGGCCAGCAGCTCGGTGGTCAGCCCCACCTTCTGGAAAATAATAGTGACCGTCCCCTTCTCGCGGTCATAGTCCGCGATGGTCAGCGGAATGCGCTCGCCCTGCTCGTCCAGGCGCAGGATGATGAACTGCCCCGCCTTCGCCTTCTTCGCGATCAGAGGCGCCTCCACCTCCAGCAGGGTAACGCTGGGGTTGAGTACTTTTTTATGTACGATTTTTACCATGTGACTTCAACCTCTTCTTCTCTACGGTCTGATCTAACTTACTAAATGGAAAGTGACGCCATACGTCAAAATAAGACTGGCCGGTTTAGAAATTCCTTACTGCCGCAAGGCTTTCCGGTTCCTCAGTCTTAACGCGATAACGATATCAGTTTTCTTTTACTTTGTCAAGACAGAATAAACGCCGCCGCATAATTTATACGGCAGCGTTCAGCCTGTTACCTCCGCTCAACCGGCCAGCGGAGGGTGATGGCAAACATATCCCCCTCCAGAGCGGCCTCCGCCCGGCAGTCCATCTGCCCGGCCAGCGCTTTGACAATGGCCAGGCCCAAGCCGGTGTTCCGGCCGGTGCGCATCTTGTCGGAGGTAAAGAAGCGGTCGAACACGTGGGGCACGTCCTCCGCAGTCAGGGCGTGGGTTTCGTTGGAAAACCGGCTGACCACCTGCCCGCCCTCCTGGTACAGACGGATTTCCATGCGCCCCTCTCCATGCTCCAGAGCGTTGCGGATCAGATTGGTGAAAATCCGCAGCACCGCCCCGGCGTCCGCCCACACCTGGGGCAGCCCCTCGGCCAACTCCACCTCCATGTCGAAGCCCCTGTCGGTGAAATCGTTGTAAAAGGCCGCCAGCAGACCGGACAGAGAGGCGTAGAGGTCCACCTTCTCCCGCTGGAGCAGGTACTCTCCCCCCTCTAGCCGTGAGAGATCATAAAAGCTGGTAATCAGGCTCTGGAGCGTCCTGGCCCGCCCCGCAATCACCGCCAGGTATTCCCGCCGCTCCCCCTCCGTCAGTCCGGGGTCCTCCAGAAGCTGGAGATAGCCCAGGATGGAGGTCAGGGGGGTGCGGAGGTCGTGGGAGACATTGGCGATCTGCTGGCGCAGGGCGCGCTCCCTCGCCTGGTAAGCGGCCCTGTCCGCCTGGCGCAGCTCCAGCAGGCGGTTCACCTCGTCCAGCAGCTCCTCCGCCGCGCTGTTGGGTACGGCCAGCCGTACGCGGGCGGTACTCCCCGTATCCTCCAGCGCCCGGAGCCGGTACGCGGCCTCCCGCAGGGAGCGCCGCTGGGCCCACACCCAAAAAGCCAGCCCCGCACAGAGCAGGGCCAGCAGTATACACATGATCAGCACGCGGAAACCTCCTCCCTAGCGAACGTCTCTCCGGCCAAACAGAAACAGCCCCAGCCCCGTGCTGGCCGCCATCCATCCCAGGCCGATGCCCCAGCACCAGAGCTGGTACTGGGCGGTGAACCAGCCATCCAGCAGCGCGGGCATCAGCAGCGAATAGGGCAGCACAACCGCAGTGAACAGGGTGAACGGCGCAGACGCCTCGTACACGCCGAACAACAGAATCGCCAGAAACACCAGCACCGGCTGTCCCATGAAAAACATCAGGTAATACCCGGCGGTCCAGGCGGCCGGACTGCGCACCGCCAGGGCCAACATATGGCACAGGGCAAACATGCCGCACCAGATAGGCAGGGCCCCGGCCAGGCAGAATCCCACCAGAGCCAGCCCTTCCAGGGCCTCCTCCGGCTCCCCCCGGGGCAGGAACAGCCACCCGCCGGCCAGGCTCCCTCCCACCAGCACCAGGCAGAAGGCCAGCCCCAACAGCAGGGCGGCGCACAGCTTTCCCCAATAGACCGTCCCCCGCCGCAGGCCGAAGGAGAGCTCATTTTTCAAGGTATCCGCCGTGCCGCCATCCACAAGTTGCACCAGCAGGGGCGCGGCCAGCATGCCCACCACCATGGTGACCGAAATCCCCTTCGCCAGGCTTGAAAAGCCGCCGTAGCTGTAGAGCATGAAAAACAGGGCCGTACACAGAAGCAACAGGGCCAGCAGGACATAGACGCCGCGCCGGTGGAGGACCTTCCACAGCTCCGCCTTAATATAGTTGAGCATGGACTCCCACCTTCCCCATTTATCGGATGTCCCGGCGGGCGAATAACGCCAGCCCTGCCGCTGCGGCCCCCAGGGTCCACAGCAGTCCTACGCCCCAGGTCCAGCCCAGCCAGGCCGGGCTCCAGAGAGGGACCTCCATCACGTCCATGGGCGCGGTGAGCAGCAGGTGATAGAGCATCTCCGCTCCGCGGGCCAGCCAGTCCACCCCGGTGCGCATTACCATGCGCAGGACAGAACTCAGGCCACCCAGGCACCCCAGCACCACCACCATCATGGGGATGGTATGGGCGAGATTGAACATGGCGGCCACCGTCAGGGAGAGGGCCCCCATCCAGAGGGGCAGGGCACCCAGCAGGCGGAAGAGGAAGGTCTGGATCTGAACCCAGTCTCCCACCGCTCCAGGGAGCAGTACCCGGCAGAGCACAGCATAGACCAGCAGGGTCAGGAAAGCCAGCAGAAGACCAATCCCTGCGGCGGTGACCAGCTTGCCCAGATAGATGCGCCTGCGGGGCAGGCCGAACGAGACTTCATTCTTCAGGGTATCATTCTTATATTGATCGGAAAAGACCTCGTCCGCCACGACCACCGCCAGATAGAGGCCCACCGTGAAAAAGGGGGTCAGCAGGGACAGGCTATCTCCGAAGCTGCCCTGAAACATGTCGCCGAGGCCGAACCGCCACAGGAGGGGCAGCCCGGCGGCCAGGGCCAGCAGGACCAGCAGGAATGCCCGGAAATAAGGGCGGGCCACCGCCCTGCCCCATTCCGCGGTCAGGTAGTGCTTCATGCGCTCCCCTCCCTACCGGATCTCTTTCCGGCGGAAGGCCAGCAGGCCCACTGCCGTGGCTGCCGCCAGCCACGCCAGCCCGGCGGCCCAGCACAGGCCCACGTAGTTCCACTGAAAGGCCATGTTTTTCAAATTCTCCAGCATGATCCCAGGCATAAACTGCCGCAGCACCTCAAATGCCGGGTGGAACAGGATTCCAAACGCCTGTAGAATGGCGGGCAATACCGCTAGCAGTCCTGCGGCCGTGAACGCGGCTATATTCGTGCCCCGCACCAGGAAATAGCAGGTATTCACCATGGCCTGGGCGGCCAGCCACAGGGGAAACGCCCCCGCCAGGCAGTAGCCGATGAGCTGCCAGGCCATGCCGTCCAGCTCCGTATGGGGGAACAGCACCCAACACAGCCCCAGATAGAAGCCCATCATGACCACTGCGGCAAGCACCGCGATGCCCGTAGACACGAGCAGCTTGCCCAGGTAGATACGCCCGCGGGACAGGCCGTAGGACACCTCATTTTTTAATGTATTGTTTTTATATTGCTCGGAGAATACGATATCTCCGGTCACAATCGTGGCGTACAGGCCAATGCTCAGCATGAAAGGCACCATGATGGCCGTGGAATAGAAGTCCACGTTGGAATTGCCCCACTTCCAGGTCGTCCAGTAACCCCACAGCAGCACCGCCTCCAGGCCCAGGCAGACGGCCAGGATGATATAGAAATATTTTCTGCGGAAGGTCTTGTAGCACTCGGCGGCCAGATAGTTACGCATGGCGGACACCCCCGATCATGGACAGGAAGTAGTCCTCCAGATTGGCACCCCGGCTCTCGATGCTTTGGAGCGCCACGCCCCCTTCCACCAGGGCCTGAGCGACCCGGTGGGGCGCGTCCAGACTGCTGTAGATACGCAGCAGATGGCCAGGCAGCACCTCGTAGTCGCGGATGCCCAGGCTCTGTTCCAGCACCAGGGCCGCGCGGGAGGCGTCGTCCACCCTGGCCTCAATACAGGCGCGGCACTTTTCCTCCAGCGCCCGGGCGGAAATCTGCTCCAGCATCATGCCGTTGTCCAGGAAGCCGTAGCAGGTGGCCAGATTGGCCAACTCCGACAGGATGTGGCTGGAGATCAGAATGGTGGTCTGCCGCTCCTGGTTGAGCCTGAGCAGCAGATTGCGGAACTCCACGATGCCCTCCGGGTCCAGTCCGTTGATCGGCTCGTCCAGCAGCAGGAGGTCCGGCCGGTTCATCAGCGCCAGGGCCAGCCCCAGCCGCTGCTTCATGCCCAGGGAGAAGTTCTTGAAGGTCTTCTTCCCCGTGCCCGCCAGATCCACCTCCTCCAGCACCTCGTCCACCACCCGCCGGCCTGGAATGCCCCGCTGGATGCGGTAGTACTCCAGGTTCTGCCGGGCGGTCAGGTAGGGATAGAAGCTGGGCGTCTCCACCATGGCCCCGGTGCGGGCCCGCATTTTGGACAGCTCCCGTTCCCCGGAGGCACCAAACAGGGAAACCTCCCCCTCCGTCGGTACCGTCTGGGCCGTCACCATCCGAATGATCGTGGTCTTGCCCGCGCCGTTGCGGCCCACCAGCCCATAAATCTGCCCCTTCTGGATGGACAGCTCCACATGGTCCACCGCCAGATGATTGCCATAGCGCTTGGTCAGCCCGCGGGTCACCAATATCTCATTTGCCATTTGGCATCCGCCTTTCTCATAGATCTTGATGCCAGTATAATGGAAAGGCCATAATCTGCCTTTAAGCAAAGGTGAAGAATTTCTTAACCGGAGCGACCGTGGGGCCGCATCACAGATCGCTCATTTTAAAGCCGATGCCCCACACCGTCTTGATATACTCGGCGGGGCTGGCCTTGGCCAGCTTAGCGCGCAGGTTAGAGATGTGAACGTTCACCGTATTGTCGTCCCCCATGTACTCCCCGCCCCACACCTGCTCGTAGAGCTGCTCCCGGGTAAACACCTTCTTGGGGTGCTCCATCAGCAGGGTCAGAATATCAAATTCCCGTGCGGTGACGGTGACGGGCTTACCTGCGGCGGTGACGGTGACGCCCTCCTGGTCCAGGGTCAGGTCTCCATGGGTGAGCACGGCGCTCCCGCCCCCGCCGGAGAACTGCTTGTAGCGCCTGAGCTGGGCTTCCACCCGGGCCAGCACCTCCGCGTTGTCGAAGGGCTTGGGGATGAAGTCGTCCGCCCCCAGCCGGAGCACGTTGACCCGGTCCTCCAGGCCCGCCTTGGCGGAGAGGACGATGATGGGCATGGTCTTCTTTTGGCGCATCTCGGCGATGAATTCCTCCCCTGTCAGGCCGGGGAGCATCAGATCCAGCAGCACCAGATCGTACTCGTATTGTCCGGCCCACAGGGCGGCCTCGCTGCCCGAAAAGGCCGGGCGGCAGGCATAGCCCGCCCCCTCCAGGATGCGGCAGAGCAGCTTGTTGATATCGGGGTCATCCTCGACCACCAGAATGTTGCAGATATCCATTCTATTTCACCCTCAGTTGTTTGGCCAGCTCCGGGTCCGGGTCCACTACGGCGGTCTGGTAGGTCGTGTAGACCACCATGCCCGGCCGGGCGCCGGCCGGCTTCTTGACGTACTTTACCGGCGTATAATCCACCGGCACCCGGCTTCCCTCTCCCGCCTGGGAGAAGGTGGCCGCCAGAATGGCCGCCTCGGTAAGACTCTGGGCGTCGGCCTCGCCCCCCTCCAGCCAGAGGATCACGTGGGAACCGTGGATCTTCTGGGTGTGGAGCCAGATATCGCTCTTGTAGGCCAGCTTGGTGGTGAGCTGATCGTTCTGGCTGTTGTTCTTGCCCACCGAGATGCGCAGTCCGGCAGAGGAGCGGAACTCCATGGGCTTTCCGCTCACCCTTTTCTGCCGCTTCGCCGCCGTCTTGCCCCGGCGGAGGTAGCCGGTCTCCACCAGCTCCTGGCGGATCTCCTGGAGATCCCGCTCCCCCTCCGCCAGGGACAGGTTTTCCAGGACGCTGTTCAGGTACTCCAGCTCCCGCGTCCCCTTTTCCAGTTGGATGGTGAGCATCTGTTCCGCCGTCTTGGCCTTGTTGTAGTCCTTATAGTACTTCGCCGCGTTCTGCTGGGGCGCCAGAAGGGGGTCCAGCCGGATCTCCACCTCCCGGCCCTCCGGGTCGTAGAAGTCCACCGCCCGCAATACCTCCATCCCCCGCTCCATGGCGTGGAGGTTGGAGGTGAGGATGTCCCCCAGCTCCCGCAGGCGCTCCCGATCCCTGGTAGCCTCCAGCTCCCGGGTCTGGTTGGCCAGCTTGCGGGCCGTGCGGTCCCGGGCGCTGGTCACCGCCTTGACCAGGTCCTGCCCCCGCTGGCGCACCCGGTCGGCCGCCTCCCGGCGCTCGTAAAACTCGTCCAGCATTTGGGAGAAGGAAGCCTGGGGCCGGCTTTCCGTCTCCGGGCCATACTGGAGGATGGGCAGAACGGTGAAATCCACCGGCTTGCCCTCCCGCACCAGCAGGTAAGGTGTAAGGCCATTTTCGTTTACATTGTTTTTGAGTTTCTCCAGCTCCGCCGCCAGCCGCTCCCGGTCGCCGCCGGCGCGGAAGGCCAGCTCCCGCGCCACCAGAGGCGACAGGCCGGTGAAGCTGTCCAGCAACAGCTTGTCCCACTCCTTGCCTAGGGGGTTCTCCAGCACCAGGCGCAGCTCCTCCGGCTCTATCGTAAAGGGATTCAGCTTGTCGGGCGCCGGCGGCTGGCGATAAAACAGGCCGGGCAGAAGCTGCCGCTGACCCCGGCCAAGGTCACCGTCCACCCGGCGGATGCAGTCGATGATGCGCCCCTCCCCGTCCAGCAGCAGGAGGTTGGCGCTGCGGCCCATGGCCTCCAGCACCAGGCGGCGCTCCACCCGGTCGCCCAGCTCGTCCAGGGTCTCCAGCCGGAATTCCAGAATCCGCTCCAGAGGCGGCTGGTTCAGCTCCAGAATCCGCGCCCCCTGGAGGTGTTTGCGCAGGAGCATGCAGAACATGGGAGGCTGCTCCGGGTTCTCCCGGTTTAGGGTGGTCAGGTTGGCCCGGGGATGGCCGGGGTTGGCGGAGAGGAGCAGGCGCACGTTCTCCCCCTGCCCCCGTACATAAAGCACCACCTCGTCCCGGGTGGGCTGGTAGAGCTTGTCAATCTTGCCTCCGGCCACGGCGGCACGGAGCTCCGCGGCCACCGCCGTGAGGCACAGTGCGTCTAACGGCATTCCTCTTCCTCCATGATCACAGCAAACAGTTGGTTGAGCCGCTCTGTGCGGCCCTGAAGCCACAGCCAGCCGAACAGGGCCTCCAGCCCGGTGGCGGACTGGTAATCCGCCCGGCTGGCGTTCTGGGGCACGCTGTGGGGGCTGGTATTGCGGCCCCGGCGGAACACGTCCCCCTCCTCCCCGGTGAGCAGGGGGAGAATCCGCTCCACCGCCCGGGCCTGGGCCGGGGCGGCCACATAGCGGACGGTGGCCCGGTGGAGGCCCTTGGAGGTGGCCTTGCCGTGGAGGCACAGCCAGGAGCGCACCATCAGCTCAAACACGCCGTCCCCCAGGTGGGCCAGCCCCAGGCTGCTGATGGCCCGTACGGTGTCGGGCGCGGCATTCAGATGGAAATAATCGGTCATAGGTATGTTCCTCATTTATCTCTCGAATAATAGGATAGTATAACGCAAATCCCCACAGAAAACAACAAGGAAAGGACGACCCGCCATGGATATGCACTATCCCTACCAACTTCCCCCGCTGCCCTATGCCTACGAGGCTCTCTCTCCCAACATCAGCGGCGACACGCTCCACTTTCACCATGACAAGCACTTTCAGACCTATGTGGACAACCTGAACACCGCCCTGGCCGACTGTCCCGAGTGTCAGTCCAAGCCGCTGGATGAGCTGCTCAAAAATCTGGACCGGCTGCCCGACCCCAAACGCACCGCTATCCGCAACAATGGCGGCGGGGTATACAACCATCTGCTCTACTTCGACGGCATGTGCGCCTGTCACAGCTCCCGCCCCTCCGGCGGGCTGGCCATGGCCATGGAGCGGGACTTCGGCTCTTTTGAGGGTTGGAAGGAACAGATGAAGGCCGCCGCTCTGGGCCAGTTCGGCTCCGGCTACGCCTGGCTGGTGAGCGAGACCTCGGGAAAGCTGTCCGTTATGAAGCTGCCCAACCAGGACTGCCCCCTGTCCATGGGACTGTGGCCGGTGCTCTGTCTGGACGTGTGGGAGCATGCCTACTATCTGGACTACCAGAACCGCCGGGCCGAATATGTGGACCGCTGGTTTGAGCGGGTCAACTGGCCCTTCGCCCAAGAGCGGTATGAGGGGTGCAGGCAATAAACAAGGAGCGCCGCCCTATTGGACGGCGCTCCTCGTTTACGTGCGCATCAGACGGGTCAGCACCTGTCTGCAAGGCCGGAACAGCACCAGCGCCATGGCGAAGTTTCCGGCGCAGTGGAGCAGATCGAAGGGGATGCCGCTTACCCACCAGGACAGGGCGAAGGCCCATCCTCCGGTGACCCAGTACACTAGGGCGCACAGCGCCCCGAAGCTGAGCCCGAAGGCCCCGGAGAGCACTGCCCAGCCAAGGGGAGACTCCATCTTCCGGAACAGCATTGCCAACACCACCAGCACCAGCCACACATAGGTATAGCAGAGGTTCCAAAAGCCAAGCCCCCAGATGAGGATCTCCATCATCACATAGACATAGACGGGGGCCAGGGCTTTCCAGCCCAGTACCGCAGTATAGACTAGGACAAGCAGAGAAACCGGCTCGATATTGGGCAGCCAGGCCAGGGCCAGCTTGGTCACCAGCAGCAGCGCGCCCAACAGGGCCAGGAGCACCAGCTCCCGCGCCCCCATGGGCCTGTGCTTACCCGAGGCCGTCATAGCCCACAGTAAAGGTCAATTCAAAGTGGTCTCCGTCGGCAATGGGGGTGCTGTCGGCGCTGCTGTTGACCATTTCTCCGCCCTTGGTCAGCTTCCACCACTCCTGTGCCCCCTCGTCCACGGTCTCGCCGTCCACGGTCAGCATATAGAGGCCGTAGGGGCCCTGGTTGTCCTCCACCACGCCCTCAGCCGTCAGGACCGCGCCCAGATAGGCCTCCCCGGTCTCCAGGGTGAACACCCGTTCCTCCCCGCCCTTATGCAAAACCTGAACGGTGATGGTCTTTTCCCCTGCCTCCCCCTTGGGCGTGACGGCTCGCCATACCAGCAGCAGGACGGCAGCGATCACCACCAGGGCGGCCACCGCCAGGATGGTCTTTTTCTTGCTCTGCAATGCTACTCCTCCTTTGGTCAAGTAGCGCCAGTTTACCACATTTTTCAACCAGTTTCAACTTTAAAAAGAGCCAGGCCGGTAAACGGCCTGGCTCCGTGGATTGGCTTTACTGGGGGCGCTGGTTGCTGAAACGGGTATAGGCAGTGCCGATCTGGCTGGCCGGGGCCTGCTCCACCTGATACCAGCCCTTCTGCTGCGCGGTCTGGAAGAGCTTGGTCTGGGTCTGGTGGCCCTGGTTGAGCAGCTTGAGAAATTCGTCTCGAAGCTGCACGTTGACACACTCCGAGGCGAAGGTGTCATAGTTGGCGCTCATCTTCTTTTCGGTCAGAATCAGGTCGGTGATCCGCTCCTGGTCGTTCATGGTCATTCCCTCCTTTTTATTTCAGGTAGCCAAGCAGACAATCATAGTTCTGCCGGTGCTGATCGGCATACTGCTGAAAGCAGGGCTTCAGATCTTCCTCGGTGCACTCCTGAGCTGCCTCCTGATACTTGCAATAGAGGGTCTTTTCAAAATTGAGCTGGTCGGACAGGGCGGTCAGCTCCTTGGTGGTTAGGTTCGCCATGGCGCGTCTCCTCCTTTGTTTGGTTTGCCCCAATAGTTTGCCCCGCCTGCGCCGGCTTATGCGGCAGCCGGGGACAGCCGCCGGACCAAAAGGGAAACACCGCATAAAATTCCCCATTCATCCGTTCCACGCGGGCAAAGCAAAACAGAGGCGTCAGCGGAAACGCCCGCGTCTCCGCATAGGGAAACGCCAGGGAAAACCCCTCCGGTTCCGGCCGGTACAGCGCCCGCCCCCCGCCAGCCGCCCGGGCCAGCAGGGGTTCCCCCATTCGCCGGGCCGGCGCCTCCTCCCAGTGCCAGCCCTCCGGGGGATGCGGACCGCCGGGCGAGCCCGCGGAAAAGGCCAGCTCCGCCCGGGCGCCTGTTGGCGGCCAGGCCCCCTGCCGCCGCAGCTCGTCCAGAGAGAGGGTGCGCCTCAGCTTCAGCCGGCCGTCCTCCGGCAGGAAGGTGCCCAGCAGGGCCCGGCCTCCCGTCCCGCAGAGGTAACCTTTATAGAGCCCCTTTCCGTCCTCGGGCAGCTCGGCCGCGCACCGCGCCCGGCCGCCGCTCTCCTCGACGGTCAGCCAGCCCTGTCCGCCGGCCAGTGAAAACCGCTCCACACAAGCGCCCCCCTTCTCCGCCCTTTCCTTCTATTCTATGCGGAGCAGGGGGTGAAATGCGCTGTAAAACGGTTGACAGGAGCGCGGACGCCTGCTATACTGTGTGCGACTTGAAAACGATTGGAGCTGGGAAGATGCGCAAATAACCCTTTCTTTGTTTGGAGTCCGACCGGCGGCCCGCGGGCCGTCTCTTTGTTGTGCTCCGGCAGAAGGGTTATGCTGTGCACTTCCCCTTATGGTACCCATTTTTCGGGACATGGGCGCGGAAGGCGAATCCTTCTGCGCCCATCTTTTGTATTTGAGGTGATCTATCATGGCTCTGATCGACATCCGGGATCTGACCTTTGCTTATCCCGGCAGCTACGACAACGTCTTTGAGCACCTGAGCCTGCAACTGGATACCCGCTGGCGGCTGGGTCTGGTGGGGCGCAACGGCCGGGGCAAGACCACCCTGCTGCGGCTGCTCCAGAGGCAATACGAATACGACGGCGCGATTTCCCTGCCGGTCCCCCTTGACTGCTTCCCCTCCCCGGTGTCCGCGCCGGAGCGGGACACCCTGACCATTCTGGAGGAGCAGGAGCCCGGACTGGAACTCTGGCGTATATACAAGGAGCTGGACACGCTGGAGGTGGATGCCGGGGTCCTGTTCCGCCCCTACTCCTCCCTCTCCGGCGGCGAGCAGGTCAAGGTGCTCCTGGCCGCCCTCTTTCTCCGTGAGGGGGCCTTCCTTCTGCTGGACGAGCCCACCAACCATCTGGATCTGGAGGGCCGCCGGGTGGTGAGCCGCTATCTCTCCCGCAAAAGCGGCTTCCTGCTGGTCTCCCATGACCGGGCATTTCTGGACGGCTGTGTGGACCACATCATGATCATCAACAAGCGGGACATCGAGGTGCGGCAGGGCAGCTTCTCGGCCTGGTGGCGGGACAAGCAGGCCCGGGACGACTGGGAGCGGGCAGAGAATGCCCGGCTGAAGCGGGAGATCGGACGGCTGGAGGATGCCGCACGCCGCACTGCTTCCTGGTCCGACCGGGTGGAGGCCGCCAAAAAGGGCTGCCGCAACTCCGGACTTCGCCCCGACCGCGGCTATCTCGGCCACAATGCGCAAAAGATGATGAGGCGCTCCAAGGCCGTGGAGGCCCGCCGGACGGAGGCGGCGGAGGCCAAGGCCGGGCTTCTGAAGAACATCGAACTGGCCGAGGCGCTGAAGCTCCGCCCCCTGGAGCACCCAAAGCGCTGTCTGCTGGAGGCCAGGGAGTTGGCACCCGACTACGGGGCGGGGCCCGTGTGCCGTCCTGTCTCCTTCACCGTGGAGCGGGGGGAACGGGTGGCTCTGGTGGGGCGGAACGGCTCTGGAAAGTCCAGCCTGCTCCGGCTGGCGCTGGGTGAGGAGATCCCCCACACGGGACTTTTCTCCCTTGCCTCGGGTCTGGTCGTCTCCTACGTGCCCCAGGACGCCTCCTTCCTGCGGGGCAGCCTGAGCCAATTCGCGCGGCGCTATGAACTGGACGAGACACAGTTCAAGACCATTCTCCGCAAGCTGGACTTCGCGCGGGTACAGTTTGAAAAGGATCTGTCCGATTATAGCGCCGGGCAAAAAAAGAAGGTGCTTCTTGCCCGCAGCCTGTGCCAAAGCGCCCACCTGTATGTGTGGGACGAGCCGCTGAACTATATTGATGTCTTCTCCCGGATGCAGCTTGAGGAGCTCCTGCGGGCCTGCCGTCCCGCCATGCTTCTCGTGGAGCATGACCAAGCCTTCCTGGAGGGACTGGCCGATAAGCGCGTCGAACTAGTTCCCGCCTGAACGACAGACGAACCGCAAACTGCGGTTCGTCTGTTTTTTGTTCCCGACCCTTGACAACACCATTCTATTGCGGTAGAATCCAATTGTATTCTATTGCAATAGAACAGCATAGAAAGGAGCTTACCGATGGAACTTAAGCTGTTTGACTCGGAGCGCAAGGTCATGGAGGTCCTCTGGGACCACGGCGATCTCAGCGCCAAGGAGCTAGCCGACCGCCTGAAGGAGCTGGTGGGCTGGAGCAAAACTACCACCTATACCGTGATCAAAAAGTGCATTGACAAAAAGGCGGTCTCCCGCAGTGAGCCCGGCTTTGTCTGCCACCCCCTGGTCAGCCGGGAGGAGGTGCGGGAACAGGAGACGGACGCCCTGATCGACCGGATGTACGGCGGCTCCGCCGACCTGCTGGTGGCCAATTTGCTGGGCAGCCGCAGGCTCTCCCCGGAGGAACTGGCCCGCCTCAAGCGGCGCATTGAAGAATTGGAGTGATTGTCATGCTGTCTCTGCTGGAACTGAGTCTCACCGGCGGCGTGTTCATCCTCGCCGTGGTTGTGGTACGGGCGCTGGCCATGAACCGGCTGCCCCGGCAGGCCTTTCTTCTGCTCTGGGCCGTGGCCCTGGCCCGCCTGCTTCTCCCCTTCTCCATTCCCTCCCCCACCAGCCTCTGCTCCGCCGCCGGACATCTGGGCGAGGGCTTCCGCCGGGCGGGCATCGTCACCGCCGGAGGCACAGATGCGGCGGGGGCCGCAGCGCAGGAGGCGGTCATCCCCTGGATGGCCCTGCTCTGGGCCGCGGGCGCTCTGGCCTGTGCCCTGTGCTTCCTGCTCCCCCACCTGCGGGGCCGCAGGGAGTGGAATGCCTCTCTGCCGGTGGAGGACCCCTTTGTCACCGCCTGGCTGGCCGGCCATCCCATCCGCCGGAAGGTACGGGTGCGCTGCTCCGACCGGGTGGACAGCCCCCTCACTTACGGTCTGCTCCGCCCCGTCATCCTCCTGCCCAAAACGCTGGACCGGAGCGACGTGTCCCGGCTGGCCTTCGTGCTCACCCATGAGATGGCCCACATACGCCGGTTTGACGCCCTCTCCAAGCTCCTGCTGGCGGCCGCCGCCTGCCTGCACTGGTTCAATCCCCTGGTGTGGGTGATGCTGGTCCTGGCCAACCGGGATCTGGAGCTCTCCTGCGACGCGGCCGTGGTGCGCCTCTACGGCGCGGAGGCCCGCGCCCCCTATGCCCGCACCCTGCTGGAGCTGGAGGCCAGGCGGTCCCGCTTCCTCCCCCTGTGCTCCGCTTTCAACAAAAACGCCCTGGAGGAGCGCATCGGCGCCATCATGCGCTCCCGCAAAACCTCCGCCGCGGCGCTGGCCGTGGCCCTGGTGCTGGTGGTGGCCCTCACCGCCGTGCTCGCCACCAACGCCCCCCGGGAAAGGCCGATCGCCTCCGCCTCCGGCCTGACCATCCGGGACAATGGAGTGGTGACGGCCTACCAGGAGGGCGTCTGGGACTCCTCCGGGGAACTCAAACCCGACCCGCAGACCGGCCACTATTACACGAAGGAGCAGTATGAACAGGTTGCCGCGCTGAAAACTGAGGGATACGAGTCCCTGTCCATCGCCGAATTCAACCGCACGCTCTACGCTGCGCTGAACGAGAGCGAGGCGCTGTCCGAGGCCTTTGGGCGGGTGCTGATGGACCTCCCCGAAACCGACCCTCTGGCCCCCTTCCTGGTCAACACCGCCCAGCCCTCCCTCAACGAGTACAACGCCCGGCTGAATGAGGTGTATTCGGGCCGGGCGGAGGACCCCACCTTCTCCGGCCAGCTCACCCGCACCGAGACCGCCAACGTATACGGCGACACGGTGGAGGTGGGATGGACCGAGGCAGGCTACTCCTTCACCTACCGGATTCTGGACCAGGACGGGCTGACCGTTGCCGAGCGCGACGCCTTCCTCCAGTCCATTCTCAAGGGTATGCAGGACTGCCTGGACGGCCTCTCCACAGAATCGCTGCGCGACGAGGGCAAGCTCAAGCAGACCCTGCAGGCCGAGCTGGACCGGCTGGGCGCGGCCGCCGCTACGGGGCAGATCGCGTATACCGGCGGCGCCGTGGAGGGCTGCTGGTCCGAGGCGGCCTATGACGGCTCGGGTACGCTTGTCACCCACGATCTGGTCGTGGAGGGCATGGCATGAGGAACCGGCTGGTCATTACCCTCTGCGCCGTGGTATCCCTGCTGGCCGGCACCGGCCTGCTCACCTTCTGGCTGGTTCGCTCCCTGGCTCCCGCCGCCGCGCTGAATTACACACCCTGGCCCCTCTCCCCCGAACCCTATACCCAGGCGGATCTGGACGAGGCCCTGGCCCTGCGCACCGAGGGATATGAGACCCAGTCCGTCGCAGCGTTCGACCGCGCTCTGGCGGATTGGACCAATGAGGCCGCCTTCCACGCCCGGGAGGAACGCATTCGCCGCCTGCTCTGCTCCTATGAGGAGGACGGACCCGAGGCCGAATTTGTCCTCGGCACCCTGGCCGCCGCCATGGGGGCCTGCTCCGCCCGGCACTACGGCGGCTACTGCACACAGATTACCCCGGCCTATGCAGACGCTGCCGCCTATACCCGGTCCGAGGACGTATTCGGCGACTCCTACGTGGTCTATGAGGCCTCCGCCTCCTACACTATCCGCTACCAGATGCCGGACGAGAGCAGGCTCACCGTGGGGGAGCGGGACCGGATTCTGACCCGCTACCGGGACGCAGTGCAGGCCTTTCTGGACGGCAAGGCGGAGGACGAGCTGTCGAAGGAGGAGGCCATGACCCGTGCCCTGAAGCGGGAGCTGAAACGGCTGGACCAGTCCCTGTCCACCCAGTGGATGGCGCTGGAGGGCACCCGGCTCAACGACTACTTCGCCTATGGCCCGGAGGGGGGCGAGACACCGTGAGGCTGTCCGCCCTCTCCCTCAAGCTCATCGCCATTGCCGCTATGGTGGTCGACCACGTCGCCTTCACCTTTGTCCCCTATGGGACGCCCCTGTGGACCGTCATGGACGCCGTCGGCAAGCTCACCGGCCCCATCATGTTCTATATGGCTGTCGAGGGCTTTCACCACACCAGGAGCATCCGGCGCTATCTGGCCAGGCTGGCGGTCTTTGCCGGCGTCAGTTACTTCCCCTTCCTCTATTTCTGCGCCATGGGTCAGCCGGAGCAGATGGACCCCCTGCGGCTGAATGTTATCTACACCATCTTCCTGGGGGTACTGGCCGTCTGGGTGCGCCGCCGCCCCTGGCCCGCACCCCTCCGGGCCGTCCTGCTCCTCCTGCTGGCCTGCCTGAGCATCCCCGGCGACTGGGGCATCTGGGGCTTCAGCATCATCGTCGTGCTGGACTTCTATTACGGCGACTTCCGCAATCAGGCCTTCGGCTACACACTGGTCGTCCTGTTTGCCGTCAATACCGTCAGCCTGCTCACCGGTCCGGCCTATGACCTGCTCTATCTGGGAGGCCTGTCCAGTCCGGCGGACTACCTGCTGGGGGTGGAAAACCTGGGCATGTTCCTCCCCCTGCTCCTCCTCCGGTATTACGACGGTACCCGCGGTACTGACCGGCCCTGGGGCAAGTGGCTGTTCTACCTCTTTTACCCCGCCCACCTTCTGCTGCTCGGCCTGCTGGCCCATATTCTCCTTTAGAAAGGAAGTTTTCCCCTTGTCCCACCGGAACACACGCATCTTGTCCGGCTGCGCCGCCCTGCTGTTCTGCGCCGGGCTCTCCGGCTGCCGGTCCGTGCCGGCCTCCCGGCCCTCCGCCTCCCCTGACCCTGCGGCCCACCTGCTTGGCCTGACCGCTGAACAGCGGATGGAGGATTACGAGTACCTCTGGTCTACCCTGCGGGACAGCTATCCCTGCTGGGGTATTCTGGAGCGCGAGGGCGTTGAGGTGGAGCGCATCTACACCATCTACCGGGAGATGGTGGCGGAAAGCGACAGCGACGCGGACTTTTACAGCGCCATTTACAGCGCCCTCTACCTTCTGGGCACCAACGGACATCTAAGCATAATCGAGCCGGATGCCTATTTCTCCGATTACCTCCCTGCCGCCGGCCAGTACCGCCGGGAGGGAAAAACGCACTGGGCGGAAGTGCTGGACAGCACGGACACTCAGACCAGGTACCGGAAGCTCCTGGCCCTGGAGCAGGCCGCCAATGGGACGGACGCGGAGTCCTCCATCCCCGGCTCCGGCGGTGATACACCCAACCTGACCACGCTTCTCCTTCCGGGCGGGGCGGCTGGATACCTTAAAATCGACCGCTTCCCCGCCGACTATACTTCCGATGCCGCGGCGCTGGAGGCGTTCTACCTCCAGTGCGCCGGTTGTACCGACCTGATTCTGGATCTGACCGACAACAGCGGCGGCAGTGAGCTCTACTGGGAGCAGCTTCTGGTGGCCCCCCACATTGACCACCCCCTGTCCAGCCGGCACTTGGCCCTGGTGCGGCGGAGCGCCAACAACAACCCTTATCTGGACGAGGCCTTCTCCCCCTCCGCCTTCCGCCCCCTCTCCACTCTGCCGGAGCTGCTCGGGCTGGATGCCGCGGACCGTGCCCTGGCCACCGATGTGCTTACCGTCTCCCATACCGTGGAACCGGCGGCAAAGCCGAGTCCCTTCCGCGGACGCATCTGGGTGCTGGTAGATGAATCGGTCTACTCCGCCTCCGAATCCTTCGTCCTGTTCTGCCAACAGACCGGCTTTGCCACCCTGGTAGGCCGCACAACCGGCGGCGACGGGATTGGCGCTATGGATCCGGTCTACCTTCAGCTCCCGAACAGCGGTATCCTGATTCAATATACCGTCCCATTTGGGCTAAACCCTGACGGCAGCAGCAATGAGGAAATGGGAACCACCCCCGATCTGGTCTCCCCGGCGGAGGAGCCGCCGCTCATTACCGCCCTCCGGGCCATTAGGGAGGCATAATAACAAAAGAACGGGCGGCACAATTCCGTGCCGCCCGAGCAGCCAGTCAAAAAGTCTTTTCGACTGGCTGCCGGACTTTTTGAACCTTCTAAAAAAGTTCAAAAAGTCGTTTGATCCCACGCGAAAGGGAACCCTGACGGTTCCCTTTCACACTTTCCCTCCCTCCGAACTCTTTGACATACAGCTTTACCGCCTATCTCTAATCCCCGGCGCGGTGCGCCGGGGATTTTTCATCTGATTTTAAGAATGCCTTTAGGACGCTTTTATCTGGGTGTGATAAGCTGGTACCATCAAAAGGAGGACTGATTCCATGGTTACGCTGTTCACACTGGGCATCATCTGTCTGGCCGCTGTGATTCTCATTCCCGTCATCCTGTTTCTGGTGGGCCTGCCCTTCCTGCTGCTCATGGGCCTGCTGCCCTGGCTGCTGCGCATCGCGGGCGTGGTGCTGCTCATCAAGGCCCTGCTCGACAAGCCCACCCGCTGGGAAAACTTCATGCCCGCCGTCGTGGCCTTTGCCCTGTCCCTGCTCATCGGCTGGATCTTCTGAGCGCCGGGCGGCCCCTACCCGTCCAGCGGCTCGGCCCGCAGGGCCGCCCCGGAGCCGGTAACACCGTAAAAGGCGTACTCGTCCGGCCGCAGGGCGGAGGCGGCCAGGGCGGCGCGCACCGCCGCCCCGTCCTCCGGCCGGAAGCGCACGGCGATGCCGCAGCCCAGGGAGATCTCCCGCAGCACCGGCATGGTGAGCACATCCGCCACCGGCCGCAGCACCTTCTGGGCG
The DNA here is from genome assembly GCF_964239415.1 of Clostridium sp. ATCC BAA-442. NCBI lineage: Bacteria > Bacillati > Bacillota > Clostridia > Eubacteriales > Clostridiaceae > Clostridium > Clostridium sp. ATCC BAA-442. The sequence goes on from NZ_CAXSQB010000007.1 coordinate 63,831, forward strand.
TAGATGGCCCCGTAGGTGGAGGTGAAGGTGATCACGCCGTAGTCCATTACAGGGAGACCACCTTGGCCGCCCGCTGCATGCGGGTGACGATGTCGTACATGTTGCTCACCGTGCCCACCTGGAGCTGGTCGGTGAGGCCATAGAAGCTGAGGCAGGTGCCGCACACCAGGATCTCGACGCCCGCATCGGCCAGGGACTTCAGGTGGGCGGGAATCTGCTCGTCCAGGGTGGGCAAGCGCACGCCGGCGTTCATGAAGAGCACCGCGCCAGGCTTGTCCTCCCCCTGGGCCAGAGTGTAGAAGAACATGCGCATCAGGTTGGCGCCCAGCTCCCGGTCGCCGTCCCCGATGATATCCCGGCCCACAAACACGGCCCAGTCGCCGCCGGGGGCGGGCAGGGGAGCGCTCACCGCCTCCTCACAGGCGGCGCAGCCGGTACGGGTGAAGGCCACGGAAAACACCCCCTCCCCCTGGGTGACGGCGGCTCCGAACCCCTGGTTGCCCGCCAGGCGCTTGAGGTTTTCCACCGCCGTGGTGTTGTCCACCAGCACGGTGAAGGAATGTTCCCCGGCGGCCATGGCCTGCTTGGCCAGGATGACCGGGGTGGGGCAGGGCTTGCCCTTGGCGTCGATAATCGTAGACACGGGCTCACATCCTTTCTCATTGGTGAGCCCATTATACCGCCGGAGAGGGCAAATTGTAAAGAATTCTTGAAGAATGCGGAAGGCGGACGGCCTTCCGCTTTTTTATCGGCCCCATTTGTGCTATACTGCTGTATATTCCAACGAAAAGGAGGTGGGCGGATGGAGGCGCTGCTGGACTGGATGGCCGCCAATCCCCAGGTCTGGGCCTGGTTCACCACGGCGGTGCGCTTTTTGTTCCCGGTGCTGGCCCTGCTGATTCTCATACGGACGATCCGCTCCCTGCTCACCGTGCCCTGTCTGCCGGAGGTGTGGGCCTACCTGACCCTGCCCAACGGGGCTCAGGAGCCGCTGACCCACTGGGAGAACATCCTGGGCCGGGGCGGCAACTCCGACGTGATTCTCAACTATCCTGTGGTATCCCGGCAGCACGCCGCCCTGATTCGCCAGGCGGACGACACCTGGACGGCCTACGACCTGGGCTCCAAGGGTGGCGTGACGGTAAACGGCAGGCCGGTGGAGGGCTCCGCCCCCGTCCAGTACGGCGACGTGGTGGGCATCGGCGGGGTGGAGACCGTGCTGCTCCCCCTCTCTCCGGAGGAAAAGGCTCAGCGCCGCCAGCGGCGGCGGGCCATGCGGCCCGTGTCCCCCTGGCTGGGGCTGGTGCTCCTCACCGTGTTCCAGGCCCTCACCGCACTCCAGCTCACCATCAGCGAGGGGGAGAACGCCACGGTGATGATCCCGCTCACCTTCCTGCTGCTGACGGGGGTGATGTGGCTGTACTTCCTCACCCTCCGCGCCCTGCGCCGGGTAGGCTTTGAGATGGAGACCATCGCCTTCTTCCTGTCCACCCTCTCCCTGGCGGTGACCTCCTCCTCCAATACCCCCGCCCTGTTCAAGCAGTTCCTCTGCGTGGTGCTGGGACTGGCCCTGTTCCTGGTGCTGGGGGTCTTCCTGCGCAACCTGGACCGGGCCAAGAAAATCCGCTGGCTCATGGCCGCCGGGGCCATCGGCCTGCTGAGCCTCACCGTGGTGCTCTACCTGCTGGGCCTCACCGGCACCAAATATGGAGCGGCCAACTGGCTGACCATTGCCGGCATCTCGGTGCAGCCCTCCGAGCTGGCCAAAATCTGCTACATCTTTGCCGGGGCGGCCACCCTGGACCGGCTCTTCCGCAAGCGGAACCTGGGCCTGTTCATCCTGCTCACCGGCGTGTGCCTGGCCTGTCTGGCCTATATGAGCGACTTCGGCACCGCCGCCATCTTCTTTGTCACCTTCCTGGTTATCGCCTACCTCCGCTCCGGCGACTGGGCCACCCTGGCCCTCATCTGCGGCGGCGGGGTGTTTGCGGTGCTCACCATGCTCTCCCTCAAGCCCTACATCCTTCAACGCTTCGCCACCTGGGGCCACGCGTGGCAGAACGCCTCGGTAGGCAGCGGCTACCAGCAGACCCGCACCATGTCAGCCGCCGCCTCCGGCGGCCTGGTGGGGGTGGGCCCCGGCGAGGGCTGGCTCCACACCGTGGGCGCGGGGGACACCGACCTGGTGTTCGGCATGCTGTGCGAGGAGTGGGGGCTGATCATCGCCCTGCTGGCGGTGCTGTCCATTCTCACTCTGGCGGTGTTCGCCGTCCGGGCCTGCCGGGCCGGGCGGAGCTCCTTTTACGTCATCGCCGCCTGCGCCGCCACCTCCATGATGGTGTTTCAGACCTGCCTCAACGTGTTCGGCGCGGTGGACATTCTCCCCCTCACCGGCGTCACCTTTCCCTTCGTGTCCAACGGCGGCACGGCCATGATCGCCTCCTGGGGGCTGCTGGCCTTCCTCAAGGCCACCGACACCCGTCAGAACGCCAGCTTTGCCATCCGCCTGCCCTCCCGGCGGGAGGACCGCCGGGGGGCGGCGCTGGCCCCCAAATCCACCGACGAATGGGAGGCGGACGATGAAGAAGATTGAAAAGCGGGCCCTGCTCTGCCTCCTGCTGGCCGCCGCCCTGCTGCTGGGCTCCGGCCTGTTTGTGTTCCGCTTCGTGAAAAATGGCGGCCGCTGGGTCTCCTTTGCCGCCAACCGCCACCTCTACAACCGCCAGGGACAGCTCTCGGTGGGCCGGGTGCTGGACCGGGACGGGGACGTGCTCTCCTGGACGGAGGAGGACGGCACCCGGCGCTGGTACGACAACGCCACCGTGCGCAAGGCCACCCTCCACGCCGTGGGGGACGCCCAGGGCAACATCGGCACCGGGGCGCTGGTGGCCTTTGCCGACCAGCTCTCCGGCTACAACCTGCTCACCGGGGCCTACTCCCCCCTGGGGGCGGGCAACGACCTCTACCTCACCCTGGACGCCCGGTACAACTACATCGCCTATGAGACCCTGGCCGGCCGCAAGGGGGCGGTGGGCGTCTACAACTACGAGACGGGGGAGGTGCTGTGCATGGTGTCCGCCCCCGCCTTCGACCCGCTGACCCCTCCCTCCGCCGAGGAGCTGGAGGAGAACGACGCCTACGAGGGGGCGTACCTCAACCGCTTCCTCTCCGGCACCTTCCCGCCGGGCTCGGTCTACAAGACCGTGGTGCTCTCCGCCGCCATTGAGCGCATGCCCGATCTCTTTGACCGCACCTGGACCTGCACCGGCTCCACCCAGGTGGGGGACGGGGCCATCACCTGCCCCCACGCCCACGGGGAGCAGGACATCTCCTCCGCCCTGGCCAACTCGTGCAACGGGGTGTTCGCCCTGCTGGCCGGCGAGCTGGGGGAGGACGTGCTGGAGGAGTACACCGTCCGGGCGGGGCTCACCTCCTCCTACCGGGTCAGCGGCCTGAACACCGCCGCCGGCTCCTTCGATTTTGACGGCCTCACGGCCAACGAGCTGGGCTGGGCCGGCGTGGGGCAGTACAACGACCTGGCCAACCCCTGCGCCCTCATGGTCTATATGGGGGCCATCGCAAACGGCGGAACGGCGGCCGTGCCCCGGCTGGTGCTCAAGACGGAGAACGCCCTGGGCCTGCCGTCCCTGCCCGCCCTGCCCCGGCACACCCAAAAGCTGGTGGAGGGGGATACCGCCGCCGCCCTGGCAGAGCTGATGGCCCACAATGTCACGGCCCAGTACGGCGCCTCCCGCTTCCCCAACATGGACGTGTGCGCCAAGAGCGGCACCGCCGAGGTGGGGGGCGGCAAGGCCCCCCACGCCTGGTTCGCCGGCTTCCTCCGCAACCCCGACGCCCCCTACGCCTTCGTGGTGCTGGTGGAGAACGGCGGTTCCGGTGCGGACGCGGCGGGCTCCGTGGCGGCCAGGGTGCTGGACGCTGTGGTCAACGGATACTAAAAGCAGGCCCCCGGCGCGCGGCAAAGCCGTGCGCCGGGGGTGTTCTTATAGCTGCTCCAGTACGCTGCGCAGGAGCCAGGCGTGGGAGTCCTCCTCCCCCGCCAGCTCCAGAAAGAGCTCGTGGAGGCAGGGATCGGCAGTCTCCGCCGCCGCGGTCTGGTAGGCGGCCGCCCCCCGCTGCTCCTCCATGAAGTGCTCCCGCAGGGCGGCGGAGAAGGGGGCGGGGGATGGATTGGGTACCCGGTCTACCGGCCAGTACCGCACCCCGGAGATGAGAAAATAGGCGGTGGAAAGCCGCTTGGCGTGGCGGCGCTCGTCGGCGGCGATGGTGGCCAGCACCCGCCCGCTGTTTCCCTGGGCCCGGCGGGATAGGGCCTGATAGGCCCTCCAATCCGCCAGTTCCCGGTCAATGAGCCGCTGGAGCTGGGCGCCGTACACCGCCGAGGACGCCCCCAGGCAGGGCACGTCGTGCTCTTCTCCCACCACGGGCCGGGAGGGCGCCTGTTCGCCGGCTGGAGCAGTATGTACCACGGCAGGCAGCGCCGCCGCGGGGGGCTGGATGGCCGGAGGGGCGGCGGCGTCCTTGCCCAGGGTAAAGGGGCAGTCGGGCCGGTCCTCGGGCATCACCCGCCGCCACACCCGCTCAAAGACCTCCTGGTCGCAGGAGCAGGGCAAATGATCTTGTTCCATAGACAAAGCCTCCTGATGATTTGGATTCACCTTATCCTATGCGAATAGTGTGGTTTTTGCGCCCGGCAGGGTTGTATTTTCCCCCCCGCCGTGATAAAATAACATCTCATGAGAAGAAGCATAGTACAAAGGAGAGACCGCGTATGCTGGAGATAAAGCATCTCAGCTACCAGGTGGAGGGGGAGTCCGGCGAGGAGCTGGGTATCCTCAACGACGTCTCCCTCACCGTAGCTGACCATCAGTTTGTGGTCATCACCGGCCCCAACGGGGGCGGCAAGACCACCCTGGCGAAGGCCATCATGGGCCTGGTGCGGCCCACCGGGGGCACCATCGCCTGGAATGGCACCGACATCACCGGCCTGGACATCACCCAGCGGGCCCGCCTGGGGGTGAGCTACGGCTTTCAGCAGCCGCCCCGCTTCAAGGGCCTGCGGGTGCGGGATCTGCTGGCCCTGGCCGCGGGCAGCGAGAAGCTGACCCGGGAGGAGGGCTGCCAGTATCTGACCCGGGTGGGCCTGTGCGCCGCCGACTATATCGACCGGGAGGTGGACGCCTCCCTGTCCGGCGGCGAGGTCAAGCGCATTGAGATCGCCACTATTCTGGCCCGCAAGTCGGGGCTGATGATCTTTGATGAGCCGGAGGCGGGCATCGACCTGTGGTCCTTCGCCAAGCTGACCGAGACCTTCAAGGCCATCCACCAGAAGCGGGAGGCCACGCTGATCGTCATCTCCCACCAGGAGCGCATCATCGACCTGGCCGACGAGATTGTGATGATCCGCGACGGGAAAATCGCCAAGCACGGGCCCAAGGACGAGATTTTCCCCCAGATCCTGGCCAACACCTCGGCCGGGTGCAGCTATATGTCGGAGGGGGCGAGGTAAGCATGGATCAGGCTGAATGGAAACTGCTGAAAGAGATCGCGGAGCTGGAGAAGACCCCCCAGGGGGCCTACAACATCCGCCGCAACGGCGCGCTGGACTCCCGGAACAGCACCGCCAACATTGAGATCACCACCAAGACCGAGCCGGGCAAGTCGGGCATCGACATCCGCATCAAGCCGGGCACCAGGCACGAGTCGGTCCACATCCCGGTCATCATCAGCCAGACCGGGCTGAGCGAGATGGTATACAACGACTTCTTCATCGGCGAGGACTGCGATGTGGACATCGTGGCCGGCTGCGGCATCCACAACACCGGCTGCGAGACCAGCCAGCACGACGGCGTGCACACCTTCTACGTGGGCAAAAACTCCAAGGTCCGCTATGTGGAGCGCCACTACGGCGAGGGCCCCGGCACCGGCAAGCGCATCATGAACCCCCAGACCGTCGTGTATCTGGAGGAGGGGGCCACCATCAATCTGGAGAGCACCCAGATCCGCGGCGTGGACTCCACCAAGCGGGAGACGAAAATCGTGGTGGGGAAGGACGCCGAGGCCATCATCACCGAGAAGCTGCTCACCCACGGGGAGCAGACCGCCGAGAGCGATATGGAGATCATTCTGGACGGCGAGGGGGCCAACGGCCGGGTGGTGTCCCGCTCGGTGGCCCAGGACCAGTCCCAGCAGGTGTTCTACCCCAAGGTGACGGGCAACGCCAGGTGCTTCGGCCATGTGCAGTGCGACTCCATCATCATGGGCGACGCCAGAATTTCCTCCATCCCCGCCATCGTGGCCAACCATGTGGACGCCCAGCTCATTCACGAGGCGGCCATCGGACGCATCGCGGGCGACCAGATTCTCAAGCTCATGACCCTGGGCCTCACCGAGCAGGAGGCGGAGGAGAAGATTCTCGATGGATTCCTACAGTAAGCTTCTGGAGCTGGTGAATACCAGCGGCTGCTTCGCCCCCGCCAACCACATGTACGTCACCGAGCTGCGGCCGGATCACAGCGCCGTGGGCGTGCTGGAGGTGCAGCCCTCCAGCCTCAACCCCATGGGCATCGTCCACGGCGGGGCGCTGGTCACCCTGGCGGACACCGTGTGCGGCACGGCGGCCTTCACCACCGGGCACATGTGCGTCACCCTGGACTGCTCCATGCAGTATCTGGCCCCGGCGTCCGGAGCGCGCATCACCTGCACGGCCACGCCCAGGAAGCTGGGCAAAACCGTCCTGGTGTACGAGGCCGTGCTCACCGACGACACGGGCCGGACGGTGGCCACCGGGGTTTATACCTTTTTTGCCAAGGGGCCGGCAAACTGACCCGCATCCTCGACAGGCGCGCCGCAGGGCGCGCCTGCTTTATTTCAGATGACCTCCCCCGAGGCATCCCGGGTGCCCAGCAGGTCGTCCAGCCGCAGCAGGGCGGCGAGAAAGACAAACAGGGAGGCCCACAGGTTGGTGCACGCCGACCGCCGGGCCGCCGGCGTCCCACCCCGGGCGGTCTCCCGCTCTGTCTTGAGGGCCAGACAGAGGAAAAAGCCCAGCGCTCCCACCACCAGGGCCGAGGCGCTCAGGCGGATGGGGAACACCCGGGGCAGGGCGGCCGCCCCCTCGGCATCCCCCTGGAGGGTTCTGCACAGCCCCTCCCGCTGTATGCGCACCCCCCAGTAGGAGAGCAGCACCGACAGTACGATCAACAACAGAAACAGCAGGGATTCATCCACCGTCCTGAGCTGCTCCCGCAGGACTGTCTCTTCCATTTTTCCACCTCCCTGCCCTATTTTATGGGGATGGGGCAGGTTTTGTGTGTTTCCTCCGCCTCGCCTGACCTTTTAAAATAGATTTATTCTGATACTTTTAACAAGGTCAGACGGAGCGTACAATGGGGACAGACAAAAAAAGGAGGGAGCCCCTGTGCGCGAATCGAAAAAACTCCGGCTGCTCTGCCTGGCCGCCCTGTTCGCCGGAGCCATTGCGGTCACCACCGCCTATCTGCTCCATATCCCCATCCCCACCGGCGGCTACATCCACCTGGGAGACGCGCTGATCTACCTGGCGGCCTGTCTGCTGCCCGCCCCCTACGCCGTGGGCGCCGCCATGGTGGGGGCCGGGCTGGCGGATCTGCTCACCGCCCCTCTGTGGGTGGTCCCCACGCTGCTCATCAAGGCCCTGGTGGCCCTCCTGTTTACCAGCCGGGCCCCGCGGCTCCTCTGCCCCCGGAACGGGGCGGCCCTTCTGCTGGCCTGCCTGCTCTCCCCGGCGGCGTACGGCCTGGCCGCCTGCCTGCTGCTGGGCGGCGTCAACGCCTTCTGGCCCCAGTTCCTGGGCACGCTGGTACAGGCGGTGGGCAGCGGGGCGGTCTTTGCCGTCTTGGCGCTGGCCCTGGACCGGGCAGGCGGTAAAGCCAGGCTCGCTCCCCATAGCCAGGGCTGACTTTTCCACCCGTTTGGTCCCCCTTGTGGAAAACTTCCCCTTGCCCAATGCCCTTGAGCGGTGCTATCCTATTCTCACACGAGGAGGGATTGTTATGAAGCGCGTGAAAATTACCGTTCTGAAAACCACCCTGGACCGGGATCTGGCGGAGGAATACGGCGCCGAGGGGCTGACGGCCTGTCCCATGCTGCGGGAAGGGCAGGTCTTTTACGCCGACTACGCCAAGCCGGAGGGCTTCTGTGACGAGGCGTGGAAGGCGGTCTACCAGTACGCCTTCGCCCTGGCCCACGGCGCGGGGGAGGGGCTGTTCTACTACGGAGACTGGATTCGCAAGCCCGGCGTGGCCATTTGTAGCTGCAACGACGGCCTGCGGCCCGTTATCTTTAAGCTGGAGGCCACGGACGAGGAGGCCGTCCCCAGCTACACCCCCGTGCGGTAACCGGCGCATCAAAAACCGCCCCCCGGCGCAGGCCGGCGGGCGGTTTTTGATTTTATCAGAACTTGGTACCCCCGAACTCGTGGAAGGTGAGGTTCTTGTTCCGCTCCTCGGTCCAGCCGATGGCCCACTGGGAACCGAACAGCAGGAGCTGGTTGCCCTTGTAGTCCTCCACCAGCTTCACGTCGGTGCCCAGGATGAGATCCTCCTCCTTGACCGGCTCGCCGTCGTCGGTCTCGATCCACCGCAGGTATTCGTAGGGCAGGCCCTCCATATAGAGCTCCACGTTGTACTCGTTCTTGAGGCGGTACTCCAGCACGTCGAACTGGAGGGTGCCCACCACGCCCACGATAACCTCCTCCATGCCGGTGTAGGGGGTCTTGAAGATCTGGATGGCGCCCTCCTGGGCGATCTGCTCCATACCCTTCAAAAACTGCTTGCGCTTCATGGTGTCCAGGGAGCGCACCCGCTTGAAGTGCTCGGGGGCGAAGGTGGGGATGGGGTCGAAGCGGAACTTTTTGCCCGGGGCGCACAGGGTGTCGCCGATGGAGAAGATGCCCGGGTCAAACACGCCGATGATGTCGCCGGCGTAGGCCTCCTCGATGATCTCCCGCTCGGCCGCCATGAGCTGCTGGGGCCGGGACAGGCGGAGCTTCTTGCCGCCCTGGACATGGTACACCTCCTTATCCGCGTCAAAGCGGCCGGAGACGATGCGCATAAAGGCGATGCGGTCCCGGTGGGCCTTGTTCATGTTGGCCTGGATCTTGAACACAAACGCGGAGAAGTCGTCGTCCAGGGAGTCCACCACCAGCTCGCCCGCCCGCCGGGGCAGGGGGGCGGTGGTCATCTGGAGGAAGTGCTCCAGGAAGGGCTCCACGCCGAAGTTGGTGAGGGCGGAACCGAAGAACACCGGGGAGAGCTTGCCGTGGCGCACCCGGTCCAGATCAAACTCGGCGGCCGCGCCATCCAGCAGCTCGATCTCGTCGGTGAGCTGCCGGTGGAGCCGCTCGCCGATCAGGCCGTCCAGGTTGGGGTCGCCCAGCTCCACCTCCGTGGCGGTGGCCGCCTTGGCCCCGCCGTTGGAGGTGAAGTGGATAATCTTGCGGCTGCCCCGGTCGTACACACCCTTGAACTCCTTGCCGCAGCCAATGGGCCAGTTGACCGGGTAGGTCTCGATGCCCAGCTCCTTCTCCAGCTCCTCCAGCAGCTCGAAGGAGTCCCGGGCCTCCCGGTCCATCTTGTTGATGAAGGTGAAGATGGGGATGTCCCGCATGGCGCACACCTTGAACAGCTTGCGGGTCTGGGCCTCCACGCCCTTGGCCGCGTCAATGACCATCACCGCGCTGTCGGCGGCCATGAGGGTGCGGTAGGTGTCCTCCGAGAAGTCCTGGTGGCCGGGGGTGTCCAGGATGTTGATGCAGTAGCCCTCGTACTGGAACTGCATGACGGAAGAGGTGACCGAGATGCCGCGCTGCTTCTCAATCTCCATCCAGTCGGAGGTGGCGGCCCGGGTATTCTTTTTGCCCTTGACCTGCCCAGCCTGGGCAATGGCCCCGCCGTAGAGCAGGAATTTCTCGGTCAGGGTGGTCTTGCCGGCGTCCGGGTGGCTGATGATGGCAAAGGTACGCCGGCGATTGATTTCTTTCTCGTATTGTGACAAGGTAATGTCCTCCTTGATAGAGTTGGTGCATGGGTGCCGGGCGGATGTGGGCATCCGCCCCTACGGCGGGAACAGGCCCTCATTTGGACGTTGTAGGGGGCGATGCCTACATCGCCCCGCCTTACGGCGGAGTGAGGCGGCGGATGGCGTCCGGGATCGCCTCAAAGGCGGCCACCGAGGGCACAGGGCGGTCAATGCGCCCGAAGCCGTAGGCGGCATGGAGGAAGGGGACCCCCGCCTTGGAGGCGGCGTCATAGTCCCCCTGGGTGTCTCCGATGTAGAGGGGCCGCCTCAGGCCGTTCCGCTCCGCCACCAGGGCGATGTTGTCCGCCTTGGGCAGCCCCGTGCGGCCGGGGTTTTCGTAGTCCGTAAAATAGCGCCCCAGTCCATGGGCCTGGAAAAAGGCCTCAATATACCCGTCCTGGCAGTTGCTGACGAGAAAGAGGGGACAGCGGGCGGAGAGCGCCGCCAGGGTCTGCTCCACCCCGGGGTAGAGGACGCCCCCGTGGGCGGCCACATAGGCGTTTTCCTCCGACAGCACCTCCTCCAGAATGGGCTTCACCCGCTCCTGGTCCAGCTCCGGCACCAGGCGGTGGAGGATATCGGGCAGCAGCATCCCCATACACGGCAGCAGCCGCGCCCGGGTCACGGTGCCGGCATACTCCGGCGCAAGCCGCTCCAGGGCCCGGTTCCAGGAGATGCAGATGGCATCCACCGAATCCCACAGGGTCCCGTCCAGATCAAACAGAAGTCCGTCAAACACGTCCATCCCCCCGGTTCCGTCTCACAAACACGACCACATCCGAAGGGATGCAGCCGATACCAATACCTTGATACTATATCATACCCAAGCCGCCCTTTTCAAGCCTCCCTGTCCCATATTTTGCACAAAAAGCCGGGGGCCCGGGGGGG
>NZ_CAXSQB010000007.1:74808-88832 GCF_964239415.1 Clostridium sp. ATCC BAA-442
CCGCTGGGCGCCCCCGGCTTGGGAGCTGGGTTACAGGGTGAGGGCGCGGTGGAGAATGACGGCCATCTCCGCCCGGTTCAGGGTTCCGGTGGGGTTGAGCTTGCCCTGCTCGTTGCCCTGGATCACGCCGGCCTGGGCCATGGCGGCCATGGCCGTGCGGGCGTAGTCCGCCACGGAGGCCCCATCCGGAAAGCGGCTCAGGTAGCTGTCATAGGCGTTGGGCACAGACCGGTTGACGGCCTGCATGGCCCGCAGGAGGAACACCATGGCGTCCTGCCGGGTGACGGGGTCGTTGGGGCGGAAGCTCCCGTCCGCCTCGGCGGTGGCGATGCCCAGAGCCTTGGCATGGGCCAGGGCCTCGGCGTAGTAGCTGCCGGCGGCCACGTCAGTAAAGTTGCCCGCGGCGGCGGTGCTGCTGAAGCCAAAGGTGCGGTAGAGCATCAGGATATAGTCGCCGCGGGTGAGGGTGGAGGCGGGGCTGAAGGTGGCGCCGTCGCCCGTACCGGTGGTAATGCCGTAGGCGGCCAGGAATTCCACGGAGGCTCCCGCCCAACTGTTATAGCTGCCCATGTCGCTGAAGCGGGAGGAGGCGGAGGGCGTGACCATCACCTGAACGGTGCCGGTATACTCGATGCCGTCGGCATCGGTACCCACATAGGGGATGGTTACAACGCCGCTGTAACCCGCCTTGGGCAGGAAGGTGACCTCGCCCAGCAGGTAGACGCCGCCCACGGAGTAGTCCACGGTGGAAACCACCTCGCCGCGGTACTGGGTGGGAGTGTGGAAGTTGTAGTAGAGCTGCCCGCCGGTGGTGTCGGGGGCGGGGAACCGGACGGAGGTCAGGGCCTTGCCGCCCCGGGCCGCGCAGGCGGCGGTAAAGTCGGCGGCGTTGAAGTCCACGGCCAGGCCGGTGGAGGTGTAGGTGATGATGGTGGGCTCACTCAGCGTCACATAGGTCAGCTTGACCTCGCCGTAGAAGGACTTGCCGTTGGTGGCCTCCCCCTCAAAGGGGATGCGCACGGAGCTGCCGGTGCCGCTGCCGGGGACAAAGGAAACCTGGTCCAGCCGGGGAGAGGAGGCGCGGTAATAACGGCCGGAGCCCACCTCAGACTCGCCGGACTCGCCGTGCTGGTAGTACAGATAGCCGCCGCGGCCGGAGTCGTAGTCAAAGATCACATAGTTCAGATTGGCGCCGGTCTCCTTCACGCAGGCCTCGTTGAACGCGTCCGTCTGGAAGTTGACGGTGGAACCGTTGCCGGCCTGGAGCTCCACGGTAATGTCGGCGCCCCCGGCATCGCCCACCCGAATGACCAGCTCGCCGGCGAACTTGTCGCCGTCGTCCGCCCTGCCCTCAAAGGGGATGGTGACCGCCCCTTCAAAATTGCGCTTGGGTACGAAGGTCAGGTCGTCGATCTCGTCGTGGCGGATTTCCTCGTCCTCGTCAATCTCCTCCTGATCCCGCTTGTCATAGTCCCGGTAGAGGGTGCCCTCCCGGGAGGAGGGCAGATCGGTGAACCAGACCCGTCCCACCTCGGTGCCGCTGGTCTCGTCGTAGACGAACTCGTCGAAGTCGTCATAGTCGAAGTCCACCGTGTCGTTGACGTCCACATCGTACGTCACGTCGCCCCTGGCGGCGCTGCTGCTCCGGCCGCCGCCCACCTCGATGACCAGGTCGCCGTAGAACTTATCCCGGGCGTCCGACCGGCCCTCGAAGGACAGGGTAACCGTCCCCTCATAATTCCGCTTGGGCACAAAGGTCAGGTCGTCGATCTCGTCCCGGTCGAACTCCTCGTCCTTCTCTACTTCGCGTTCACTGGAGTAGCCATAGTCGTAGTAGAGGGTGCCCTTGCTGGAGGAGGGCAGGTCGGTGAAGAAGATGTAATCGACCTCGGTGCCGTCCGACTCGTCGTAGGCATAGTCGTCAAAATCGTCCACGTCCAGATCCACGGCGTCGTTGACATCCACCTCATAGGTCACTTCGCCGTCAGAGGATGAACGCCCTGTGCCATTGACCTCAATATAAAGTGTACCAGAAAAATTCTCACCCTGGTCGGACTCACCGCTAAAACCGATCGTTACGGAACCATCGTAGTCCTCATCTGGCACAAAGGCGAGATCATCTAGGTCTCTGCGGGTAAAGCTCTCTCGCTTTTCGACCTCATATTCGTCTCGGCCGTCATAGTCAAAATATAGCACACCCTTACTGGACGAGGGTAAGCTTGTAAACCAGAGCTCATCCACCTCGGTACCCTGTGACGTTTCGTCATACACAAATTTATCGAAGTCCTCCTTTTCCAAGTAGAGAACCTCATCCGCATCCACCTCGTATTCTACATTTCGGCTCGCCGCCATGGCCCCGGGTACCAGGCTCGTTAAAAGGGCCAGACTCATACCCGCGGACAGCAGCCGGGCAAGCCCTCTATGGGTTCGCTTCATGTTCATTCTCTCCTTCCAATGCAGGTTTTTTCTTGGTTATATATTCCATTATCCAACATTACAGACGAAATGTCCAGAGCAAGGTTCCCGGTTTTCATTAAAAAAATCTTAAAGTTTGATCAGAACAGCCGGGAGGGAGCCCGCAGGCTCCACTCCCGGCTGCCGCCGTATATGAAATTGCGCTTATGTCTGCCTTACTCGGCGGGGCGGACCAGCACCTCGTCGGTCTCACCCAGCAGGATGGACTTCTCGCTGGGGCGCAGTTCGCCGGTGTTCTCGTCGCGGCCCTGGAGGACAAAGCGGGCGTCAGGATCGCCGATGGACTGGGCGGCCTCGTTGGAGCCCTGCCAGATGGGGTCGCTGCCGGGCTTGCGGTAACGGTTGAAGATGACGCCCAGCTCGGTGTCGCCGCTCTCCATCCAGTCGGTCATCATGTTCCAGTCGCCGGAGCTGTCGCCGAAGACCATCAGGGGGCCGGCGTTGTCATACTGGGGCGCGATGAAGTTGGTGATAATGGTGCTCTTGCCCTCACCCTGGGTCTGGGCGTACTTGCCCTCGCCGCCCCAGTCGTAGTTATACTCGTTGATGTAGCGGCCGTCCTCGCCCAGCTTGTTGCGCATGGCGTAGACGTGGTCCTCGGGCAGGTTGTAGCCCATGGTCTCATTGGCGGCCAGCACGGTGTCGATGGGGGAGGCGGAAACGATATACACGTCGATGCCGTTGGTCTGGAGGGTGGCATACAGGTCCTTCAGCTCGTCGGTGAAGGTCAGGCCGGTGATAAAGTCAATCGAGACAATGCCGGTCTTGCCGGGCAGCTCCACGGGAGAGGTCCAGGTTTCCTCGGCATAGCGGCCGTAGTCTGCCCAATACTGGTGGGAGGCGGCAGCCAGCTTCTGCACCTCGTCGGGGGTCATGCCGGTGAACAGATAGCCAACCCAGGGGTAAGAGACGGCGTGATCAAAGTAGTCGCCCAGGTTGCCGTACATGAAGCGCAGCTTGGCGGCGAAGTCCTGGTACTGGTTGGACGCGTGGATGTAGTTGAGGTCCTTGTCCCCCTCAAAGCCCTCGTAGTTGGCATAGATCCACTCGTAATCGCTGGTGATGTCGGCCACCAGGGTGGCGGGGGTGATGTTCTTGCCGTCCAGGCTGGTGCCCATGGACTTGTTCAGGTCGGGAATGCCGGTCTCCAGAACGGCCTCCATGTCGGCGGGGTCGATCTTGAATTGCAGGTTCTCAATCTGGTAGATAAGCAGGGCCTCCTGAATGTCGAAGATCACGGAGGTGTTGTCAAAGTCAAAGACCACGTACTTGCCCTGGTTGGTGTTCTCGTCAATCACGGCCTGGATGCGGGCGCGGGTAGCGGGGGCCCAGTTGCCGGTGATGAGCTGGGTGGCGTCGGGCTTGTAGTGGGAGCCGGTGTCGATGGCCGCAGTGTCGGTGGCCTTATCCCAGGTCAGGCCCACGTCCAGCGCGCTGGCGAAATCGCGCAGCTTGTAATAGTTGTTGCCGTTGTCAATATTGTATCCCTCGACAGCGGCCGCCTTACCGTCCACCGTGACCTTGGTGGAGGCGGGCACCAGAGAACTGGCTGCCAGCGCCGCGGGAATGCTCAGGCCCATGGTGAGGGCGAGCCCCAGAGCGATCAGTTTGGATGGCTTATGGGATTTCATTTCATGTTTCCTCCTCTTTTTCTTTCCTTGCGACCAGGAGTCCTCCGGCGCGGAGTCTCCAGTGGTCAGAGCCCCGACCCCGCAAGGTGTTTTGCATGATACCATGAGCATCTTCCAATTGCAACCATGCTCACATTATTCTGCCTTTTGCCCGATTTCAGCCACTCTATTTTGTTTAGATTGTATATATTTATCCTCTTATTTGTCATTATTTTTAGTGAGCATGCTCTACAAATGCGGTAAACTCCAATTATTTACCTCCCTTTTACAGCACCATGGTGGCAGTTGGGCTCTGATCCGGCCTACAATGGACGGGAACCGTACCTCCCGCCCCCGCAGAAAGGAGAACCCCCATGCTTCCCTGTCAGAGCCAATGTCCCTCCTACCACAGCGGCTGCCACAAGAGCTGCGCCTGCTGGAAGGCCTTTCAGGAGCGCCAGCGCCTCCAGCGCCAGGCAAAAAAGAAGTATCTGAAGTTCTACGGCGCGCTGTGCGCCCAATCCCTCCGCCAGCTCACTGCCGGACAGTCCCGCCGTCCGGCGTGGTGACTGCATGCCCGCGCTCTCCTGTCACGGCGGCGGCAAAGGCCCCTCTCCGCCGGACGGGGGGGTGGGGCCTTCTCTGCCTTGCTTTACTTGCGGCGCTTGCCGGTGTAGATGCACATGAGCATACAGAACACGGCGCCCCAAGCCCAGAATCTATGCTGTTTCATTGCCAGGCTCCTTTCCCTGGGCCCCGCGCCCGCCGGGCGCGGGCAGATAGGGCCGCATGCTGGCGGCGCTGATGGCCATGGTAGAGGCATTGTGCAGCAGGGCCGTGGTGGTCGGCGGCAGTATGCCGAAAATCCCCAGCGCCAGCAGGCTGGTGTTGATGGTCAAAATCGACCTGTAGTTGCGGTTAATGCGCTCCAGCATCCGCTGGGAGAGGCGGCGCAGGGCGGCCAGCTCCCGCAGATCGGAGGAGAGGAGGGTAATATCCGCCACCTCCCGGGCCAGGTCGGAGGCATCCCTCATGGCCACGGATACATCCGCGGCGGCCAGGGCGGGGGAGTCGTTGACCCCGTCGCCCGCCATGATGAGCCTGCTGCCGCCCTCCTTGTAGCCCTCGATCAGGGAGGCCTTGTCGGCTGGGAGCACCTGGGCGCGGAACGTGTCGATGCCCAGCCGCTTACACACCGCCCGGGCGGCGGTCTCCTGGTCGCCGGTGAGCATGATCACCCGGCGCACCCCCAGCGCCCGCAGGGCGGCGATGGCCTCAGCGGCCTCGGGGCGGGGCGGATCGCTGATCAACAGCACGCCGGCCAGCCTGCCGCCGATGGCCAGATAGAGCACCGAACGGCCGCGGGCGGCCGCGGCGATCCGCCTAGCCTGTTCGTCGGTACAGGCAACGCCCTCGTCCTCGAAGATGAAGTGGCGGCTGCCGATGAGGGCCCGCTCCCCCTCCAGGGTGGTGGCCACGCCGTGGGCCACCACATACTCCACCTCGGCGTGGCGCTCCTCGTGGTTGAGGCCCCGCTCCTCGGCGGCGCGGGTGACGGCCCGGGCCATGCTGTGGGGGAAGTGCTCCTCGATGCAGGCCGCGCACCGCAGCAGCTCGTCCTCCCCCCGGCCGGTGAAGTCCAGAACCTCCTCCACCCGGGGGCAGGCGGCGGTGAGGGTGCCGGTTTTGTCGAATACGATGGTATCCGCCTCGGCAAAGGCCTCCAGGTATTTGCCGCCCTTGACCATAATACGGCGGGCGGAGGCCTCCCGCATGGCGGAGATGATGGAGATGGGGGTGGACAGCTTGATGGCGCAGGAGTAGTCCACCATCAGTACGGACAGAGCCCGGGTCACATTCCGGGTCAGCAGGCCCACCGCCAGGGCCCCGGCAAAGCTGAAGGGCACGATGGCGTCGGCCAGCCGCTCGGCCCGGCTCTGGGCTCCGGCCTTCAGCGCCTCGGAATTCTCGATAAGGCCCACGATCTGCTGAATCCGGCTCTCGCCGGCCAGGGCCGCGGCCTGGATGACCAGACTGCCCTCCTCCAGCACGGTGCCGGCGTAGACGGTGGAGCCCTGGCGCTTGTGGATGGGGAGGGGCTCGCCGGTCATGGACGCCTCATTCACCATGGCGTCGCCGTCTGTGACAGTGCCGTCCACCGGGATCAGGGCGCCGGAGCGCACCCGGATACGCTCCCCCAGAGCCAGGCGGCCCATGGGGATGGACTCCTCGGAGCCGTCCTCCGCCACCCGCCACACGGTGTCCACGTGGATGGCCAGGCTCTGGGTCAGGGTGGTCTGGGTGCGCTTGCGGGTGTAGTCCTCCAGCAGGGCGGACAGGCCCAGCAGGAACATGACCGAGCCAGCGGTGGACCACTCCCGCCGGGCGATGGCTCCGGCGATGGAGGCCGCATCCAGCACGGCCACGTCCAGCCGCCCCCCGCCCAGGCTTCTCAGGCCCTCCCGCCAGTAGCCCGCCGCGTTCCACAGAGTCACGGCGCAGCGGACAGGGAAGGGAAGAAACCACTTTTTCAGGAAATGGCGGGCGGCCATGGAAAGGAGCCGGCCCAGAAACTGGCTGTCCACCTGGCGGAGCTGGTCATCGTCGGCGGCGGTCCCCACCGGCAGGGCGTCCCGCCGGAGCCCCCGGAGTACTGCCAGGGCCTCCGCCCGGCCCTCCCCCTCGTAGCACACCAGCACGCTGCCATTGAGCGCACAGGTGACGGCCTCCCGCACGCCCGGACGGGCCAGGAGCAGGGCGGCAATGCCGTAGCCCTGCTCCTGGGTAAACGCATCCGGGCCGAAGCGCACCCGAAGGCGACCGGGCTCGTCGTATGCGATGCGATATCTCATGGCTGCGTTACGCCTCTTCGGCGGTCTCCTGGGCCGCCTTCTGCTTGGCCTCCGCACACAGATCCTGAGCGTCCTCCTTCATGTTCTGGAGGGTCACCCTGGCGTCCTGCTGGAGCTTCATGCCCTTGGCCATGCCGGCCACGCAGAGCTCACGGGTCTTGGGGGACTTGGCAACCTTGGCTCCCACCAGGGCGGCGGCCACGCCGCCGGCAAAGCAGAGGATCTTCGGATTCTGATACCACTTCATGATTGGAAAACTTCCTTTCTCTGTCTGTCTGGAACATGGATGGGCTCAAAACAGTGGCGGGGCAGCTCGGAGACTGCCGCGCAGGCGGCCTTCCACGCCTCCTCATAGGACAGCTCCATCCGGTTTTGCAGCGTCTCGGCCAGTTTGTCCGTCTGGCTGGCCAGCACCCGGGCCCACCGGCAGCCGTCGTCGGTCAGGTGTACCTTGCCGTACCGCTCCTTGGTCACCAGGCGCTTGTCTGTCAGAATGGACATCATGCTGGTGACGGAGGCGCGGGACACGTCCAGGGTCTGGGCGATATCCTTGGAGGACACCTCCAGCCGGGCCTGCGAGAGGTGGTAGATGGTCAAAAGATAGCGTACGTTGGTATTGGTCAGCTCCATTTCTTACTCCTTGCTAAGGGGTGCCAGCCGCGCCCCGGCGTGTCGGCGGTTGCTTCTCAGGGTGGCACAGCCCGGACGAGGCGCAGTGGCCGCACCCTCCGCCGCAGGAGCCCCCGCAGGAGCAGGAGCTCTTGCCATGGCGGCGGTTGTAAATGCCCTTTCCCACAATGGCCGCAAACACGGCCAGAATGATCAGGCCAATGATAATTGTTGGTGCATTCATAGGCGCTCCTTACTTGGCCGCGGCGGCGACGGCGGAAATGGAGAGGGTGTTCTCGTCGTACTTGTTTCTGCGGACAAGGAGGTAGACCAGGCCGACGAGGGCGGCAGCGGCGGCGATGGTGCCGATGCCGAAGGAGACCTCGCCGGTGATAAGCCCGCCGAGCTGGTAGACGATGAGGGAGACCACATAGGCAAAGCCGCACATATAGCCGATGGCGCCCAGGGTCCACCTGGCGTTGTTCATTTCCCGCTTGATGGCGCCCATAGCCGCAAAGCAGGGGGCGCACAGCAGGTTGAAGATCATAAAGCTGTAAGCGCTCAGGGCGGTGAAGTGGGTGCCCACGGCGGCCAACAGGCCGGGGTCCTCCTCCGTCAGATCGGCGCCCAGACCGAAGAGCACGCCGAAGGTGGACACCACGTTCTCCTTGGCGATGAGGCCGGTAACGGTGGCCACGGTGGCCTGCCAGGTGCCGAAGCCCAGGGGTGCAAAGAGAAAGGCCACCGCGCCGCCGATGGAGGCCAGCAGGGAGGTGTTGTTGTCCTCCACCATGCCGAAGCCCGCCTCGGTAAAGCCGAAGCCCTGGAGGAACCAGAGGATGATGGAGGAGGCCAGGATGATGGTGCCGGCCCGCTTGATGAAGGACCAGCCGCGCTCCCAAGTGGCCCGCAGGACGTTGCCCACAGAGGGCACGTGGTAGGCGGGCAGCTCCATAACGAAGGGGGCGGGGTCGCCTGCAAACGCCTTGGTCTTTTTCAGGATGATGCCGGAAAAGATGATGGCCGCCACGCCGATGAAGTAGGCGGACACCGCCACCAGGCCGCTGCCGCCGAACAGGGCGCCGGCGAACAGGCCGATGATGGGCATCTTGGCCCCGCAGGGCACGAAGCAGGTGGTCATGACCGTCATCCGGCGGTCGCGCTCGTTCTCAATGGTACGGGAGGCCATGACGCCGGGCACGCCGCAGCCGGAGCCGATGAGCATGGGGATAAAGCTCTTGCCGCTCAGGCCGAACTTGCGGAAGATACGGTCCATGATGAACGCCACGCGGGCCATGTAGCCCACATCCTCCAGGATGGACAGCATCAGGAACAGCACCAGCATCTGGGGCACGAAGCCCAGCACCGCGCCCACGCCGGCAATGATGCCGTCCACAATCAGCCCCTGCAGCCAGGGGGCGGTGCCGATGCCCTCCAGCCAGCCGCTTACCGCCGGCGGCACAATCTCGCCGAACAGCACGTCGTTGGTCCAACCGGTCACCCAGTCGCCCACCGTGCCGATGGCCACATAGTACACCGCAAACATGACCACCGCGAAAATCGGCAGGGCCAGAATCCGGTTGGTCACAATCCGGTCAATCTTGTCAGAGGTGGTCAGGCTGTGGGCCGCCGCCTTCTTCTTCACGGCCTTGTTCACAACCCCGTTGATGTACGCGTACCGCTGGTTGGTGATGATGCTCTCCGCGTCGTCGTCCAGCTCCTTCTCGCAGTCGGCGATGTGGGCCTCCAGGTGGGCCTTCAGCTCCCCCGTCAGCTTCAGCTGGGCCATCACCTTGTCGTCCCGCTCAAACACCTTGATGGCGTACCAACGCAGGTAGCGGTCGTCCACCAGCCCCGCGATGGACTCCTCGATGTGGGCGATGGCGTGCTCCACGCTGCCCGTGAACACGTGGGGCAGCTCACCCGCCCGGTGGGACTTGGCCAGCGCCACGGCCTTCTCCGCCGCGGCCATGCCGCCCTCGCCCTTCAGCGCGCTCATGCTCACCACCTCGCACCCCAGGGCCTCCCCCAGCCTGCCGAGGTCGATCTTGTCCCCGTTCTTCCGCACCAGGTCGATCATGTTGACCGCAACCACCACCGGAATCCCCAGCTCGATGAGCTGCGTCGTCAGGTACAGGTTGCGCTCGATGTTCGTGCCGTCCACGATGTTCAGAATCGCGTCCGGCTTCTCACCCACCAGATAGCTCCGCGCCACCACTTCCTCCAGCGTGTACGGAGACAGCGAGTAGATGCCGGGCAGGTCCTGAATGACCACCTCCTTGTGGCCCTTCAGCTTGCCTTCCTTTTTCTCCACTGTTACGCCGGGCCAGTTGCCCACGTACTGGTTTGAACCGGTCAGGGCGTTAAACAGCGTCGTCTTGCCGCAGTTCGGGTTCCCCGCCAGCGCGATCTTAAGCTCCATAATCTCTCAGTCCCTTCCTTTTCCGTGAGTTTGATATAACTAATTCACAGATGCAGTACCGCTCCGCTGTGCCGCCTTTGGCGGCGCGGCCGTATCCGGGGAAGCGCTCCCCCTAGGCGATTTCGATCATCTCCGCATCGGCCTTGCGCACGCTCAGCTCATAGCCGCGCACGTTCAGCTCCATGGGGTCGCCCAGAGGGGCGACCTTGCGCACGTGCAGCGCCACGCCCTTGGTGATCCCCATGTCCATGATCCGGCGCTTGACCGCCCCCTCACCGTGGAGCTTGACCACCGTGACAGTGTCTCCTACCTTTGCATCCCGCAGTGTCTTCATGTTCTGTCTCCTCTCCTCAGATCATAACCCGGTTGGCCATAGTCCTGTCCAGAGCAATGCGGCTGTCCTTGACCTGCACAATCAAGTTGCCGCCCAGCTCGCTGACCACCGTAACCGTTCCGTCCACCACAAATCCAAGCTCGGCCAGGTGCTGGCGGATCTCATCCTTCCCGGTAATCTTCCGAATGGTCACCGTCTCGCCCTGCTTTGCCAGCGTCAGAGGCATCATCGTGCCTTCTCTCCCTTACAGGTTAACTTCTGCTAACCAATTTTCTTTTATCAGGCGGTTAGCTAATGCTAACCGCCTAGAACAAATTGAGTTTACACCCGCTAACTCAATTTGTCAATAGTCTTCTGCATATTTTTCCCTCTGCACAAAATTGCCCCGGTGCGCAGAGCCGCACCGGGGCAATTTTTCGGTTCTATCCCGCGAAAAAGCGCAGCACCACCGCCGCCAGCAGCACAACCACCGCGCCAGTGGCCGCCAGATCCACGGTCAGCGCCAGCGTGCGCCGCCGCCGGACCGGCCGGGGCCGGCCGGGCACCTCCTCCCGCGGGGCATACTCCTCCGGGTGGGCGGCCTGCCGGTAGGCGGTGAAATCCACCACCTTCCCGCCCGCAGGCATCACCGGGCGGCGGGGCCGGGGGACAAAGGCATAGCAGACCGTCTCCTGCCCGCCGCTGGCCCTGCGGCCCGCGGCTTCTCCGCAGACAGTGAGTCGTTTGGCATCCAGACTGTAATAGATGGTCTCCATGTCGTTCCCTCCTGCATCGGTTTTCCAGTTGACAGACCGATTTTACTCCATGTTCTGTCCCATAGACCGGACCGGGCCGGCCCGGGCCCGCGCTCCGTCTGTATAGACGGGCTGGGTCGAAAAAATTCAATGGGTTAGATAGAACTTTCGTTCGATTTTAGTATACAACATTTGTTCGATTTTTGCAAGCCCCATTTATGTACGGCAGCACAAAAAACGGGACAGCCCGCCAGGGCCGTCCCGTTTTGGGGAGGTTGTGCTATACAGATACCGATTTCTGTGCAAGATATAACTGTGCGTATTCTCCGCCCTTGGCCATAAGCTCCTCATGGGTCCCCTCCTCCTGAATGCCGTTGCCGTCAATGACGAGAATACGGCTGGCAGAGCGGATGGTGGACAGGCGGTGGGCGATGATGAGGGTGGTGCGGCCCTTTGCCAGCTCGTCAAAGGCGGACTGGATGCGGGCCTCGGTGACCGAGTCCAGGGCGGAGGTGGCCTCGTCCAGAATAAGGACGGGCGGATTTTTCAGGAAAATGCGGGCAATGGACACCCGCTGCTTCTGGCCGCCGGAGAGCATGGCGCCCCGCTCGCCCACCTGGGTCTGGAAGCCGTCGGGCATGTCCAGGATGTCGTCGTAGATCTCCGCCCGCTTGGCGGCCTCCACGATCTCGGCCTCGGTGGCGTCAGGCCGGCCGTAGCGGATGTTGTCGTAGATGGTGCCGGCAAAGAGAAAGACATCCTGCTGGACGATCCCGATATTGGCCCGCAGGGAGTGCTGGGTGAGGGTGCGCACGTCCTTTCCGTCCACCAGCACCCGGCCCCCGGTGACATCGTAGAACCGGGGGATGAGCTGGCACAGGGTGGACTTGCCGCCGCCGGAGGGGCCCACCACCGCCACAGTCTCGCCGGGCCGGACGTGGAGGGTGACGTGCTCCAGCACCGGCGGATCGGAGGGCTCATACCGGAAGGTCACGTCCTCCACCCGGATGTCCCCCTTCACGTCGGTGAGCTCCTGGGCGTCCGGCTCGTCCTGGATGTCGGGCTCCACCCGCATCAGGGCCACAAACCGCTTGAAGCCCGCCATGCCCTGCATAAACTGCTCCACGAAGGCGGAGAGCTTGCGGATGGGGGTGATGAAGGTGGAGATGTAGAGGAAGAAGGTGGTCAAGTCGATGAGATCCATCCGCCCCCGCATGAGCAGGAATCCGCCGAAGGCGATGACAACCACGGACAGGATGCCCATGAAGAACTCCATACCCGACTGATAGAAGGCCATGGCCCGGTAGTAGCCCCGCTTGGCCCCCCGGAACTGGTCGTTGGCCTGGTCGAATTTGGCGCTCTCCGCCGCCTCGTTGGCGAAGGCCTTGGCGGTACGCATGCCGGAGATGGAGGACTCAACCTCCCCGTTAATGCCCGCCAGCTTGGCCTTCACCTCAGTGGAGGCCCGCATCATCCGCTTGCGGCACAGGGTGGTGAACAGGATGAACAGGGGGATTACCGCAAATACGATCAGGGCCAGCTCCCACCGGATGGTGAGCATGACGCAGAAGGCCCCCAGGATGGTGATGGAGGAGATGAACAGATCCTCCGGGCCGTGGTGGGCCAGCTCGGTGATCTCAAACAGGTCGCCGGTGACCCGGCTCATGAGCTGGCCGGTGCGGTTTTTGTCATAGAAGGAAAAGGACAGATCCTGCATGTGGGAGAACAGATCCCGCCGTATGTCGGCCTCCATCCGTACCCCCAGCAGATGCCCCCAGTAGGTGATGATATAGTAAAAGCACCCCTTGAGCACGTAAGCCCCGGCCAGCACCGCCATTACCACGAAAAACGCCGTGAACATCTGTCCGGGTAGCAGCGTCTGCATGGAAAAGCGGGAGACGATGGGGAAGGCCAGGTCCACCAGGCAGATGCACAGGGCACACACCATATCCAGTGCAAACAGCTTCCAGTGGGGCCGGTAATAAGAGGCGAATATCCTCAGATATCCGTCCGTTTTCCACCTCTTTTGCTTCATTTGACGACTCCTCTCTGCAGGTCGATTGTCATATCCGGTCGAGCCGTGCGCCGCGCCGCCGGCATGGCCCTCTTATTTTAATGATATCCCGCCCCAATGTCAACCGAGCTTCCTCCTCCGCCTTGCAAAGAAGGGCTAGGCCGCTTATAATAGAACCACCAGAAATAAGGGGGAAGAACGATGGGTACACCACACAATGAGGCCGCCCAGGGGGCGTTTGCAAAGACCGTACTGATGCCCGGAGACCCACTGCGGGCCAAATTCATCGCGGAGCATTTTCTCGACGGCGCCAAACTGGTCAACAATGTCCGGGGCGTACAGGGCTATACCGGTACCTACCGGGACACGCCTGTGTCCGTCATGGCCTCAGGCATGGGCATGCCCTCCATGGGCATCTACTCTTACGAGCTGTTTCACACCTACGACGTGGACAACATCATCCGCGTGGGCAGCGTGGGCTCGATCTCTCCCCGGCTGAAGCTGCGGGATGTGGTGCTCGGCCAGGCCGCCTGCACCGACTCCAACTACCCCAGGCAGTACGGGCTGGACGGCACCTTCTCTCCCATCGCGGACTTTACGCTGCTGGAGAGCGCCGTGTCGGCGGCCCACCGCCTGGGCGTGGAGACCGCCGTGGGCAACCTGCTCAGCTCCGATGTCTTTTACCGCCGGACGGAGGATACTCTGGCCTGGGGCCGGCTGGGCGTGCTGGCCGTAGAGATGGAGAGCGCGGCCCTTTACTGCAACGCGGCGGAGGCCGGCAAGCGGGCTCTGGCCGTCTGCACCGTTTCGGACAACCTGCTGACCGGCGAGGCCCTCTCCACCACCGAGCGCCAGACCTCCTTCACCCAGATGATCACCCTCGCCCTGGAGGTGGCCGTGGACATGGCCGCCCGGCGCGCGTGAACGGGGGGGGGGGGGGGGGGGGGGGGGGGGGGGGGGGGGGGGGGGGGGGG
>NZ_CAXSQB010000007.1:88842-115002 GCF_964239415.1 Clostridium sp. ATCC BAA-442
GCCGCCCATCTGGGCGGCTCTTTCCACGCGAAACAATAAGGGGGGACATGACCTCTGTGGGTCATGCCCCCCGCTAATCTGGTGGACGATACAGGACTTGAACCTGTGACCTCCCGCACGTCAAGCGGATGCTCTACCAGCTGAGCTAATCGTCCAGACAGCGTAGATTATTATATCCGTACAAGCTCTATTTGTCAATACTTTTTTTGATTTTCCCCTTTTCAAAGGGGAACCCGGCTGGTATACTCGGATCAAAGTGGATTGGAAAGGGGTGGCGGGCATGCTCTGCCGACGGGTCTCTCTGGAGGAGCTCCATCCGGCGCTGGACGGGGGCGCCCCGGAGACGGGGCTGGACATATACTGCCGGGGCCGCACCGGCCTGCTGGCCGACGACGGGGCGCGGTGGGCGGTGCTGATCCTCCCCGGCGGGGGATACGAGCGCATTGCCCCGGCGGAGGGAGAGCCGGTGGCCCTGGCCTTTCTGGCCGCGGGGGTACAGGCCTTTGTGCTGTCCTACAGTGTGCTGCCCGCCCTCTGGCCCAGGCAATTCCTGGAGGGGGCGGCCGCTCTGGCCTGGATGCGGGCCAACGCCCCGGAGCTGGGCTTCCGGCCCGACCGGGTGGCAGTGTGCGGCTTTTCCGCCGGGGGACATCTGGCGGGCTGCCTGGCCGGCGGGTACGCCGAGCCCCTCCTGAACGAGCGGCTGGGGCTGACGCCGGAGCAGGTGCGGCCGGACGCGGCCATACTGGGCTATCCGGTGGTGCACGAGGCCCGCTATCTGGACCCCCTGGGCGGGGCGGAGGTGCTGCGGCCGGACCGCCGGGTGGGCCCGGGCCACCCGCCCGCCTTTCTCTGGGCCACGGTGGGGGACGCCACGGTGCCGGTGGAAAATACCCTGGACTATGCCCGCGCCCTGCGGGCGCGGCAGGTGCCTTTTGAGCTGCACCTGTTTCAGGACGGGCCCCATGCCATGGGGCTGGCCGACCGGGAGAGTGCCCGGGACGAGGCCCACTATAACGCCCATGCAGCGGCCTGGCATCCGCTGTGCATAGACTGGCTGAAAGGAAGAGGATGATGGAGCAGAAGGTGGTCCTGATCACCGGCGGAAGCCGGGGCATCGGCGCGGCAACCGCCCGGCGCTTTGCCGCCGGGGGCTGTAAGGTGGTTATCAACTACCACCGTTCCCAGGCCCAGGCCGAGGCCCTGGCGGCGGAGATTGGGGGCTGGGCGGTGCAGGCAGACGTGGCCGATCCGGTCCAGGTGGGAAGAATGGTTGACAATGTGTTGGATAAATATTGTCAACTTGACATTCTGATATGCAATGCCGGCATTGCACAGCAGAAATTGTTTGGCGATTTGACCGATGACGACTGGCGGCGGATGTTTGCCGTCAACGTGGACGGCGTGTTTCACGCCGTCCGGGCCGCCCTGCCCCACTTCATCCACCGCAAGGCGGGGCGGATCGTCACCGTGTCCTCCATGTGGGGGCAGGTGGGCGGCTCCTGCGAGGTGGCCTATTCCGCCGCAAAGGCCGCAGTGATCGGCCTCACAAGGGCTTTGGCCAAGGAGCTGGGCCCCTCGGGCATCACGGTGAACTGCGTGTCTCCCGGGGTTATTTCCACGGAAATGAACGCCCATCTGGACCAGGAAGCCCTGGCCGCCCTGGCGGAGGAGACTCCCCTGGGGGCCATCGGCACCCCGGAGGACGTGGCGGAGGCCATCTGGTATCTCTCCTCCGACGCCGCCCGGTTTGTTACCGGCCAAGTGCTGGCCCCCAACGGCGGGCTGGTAATTTAAGTGTCCGTTTCACAATTTGTTCATATTTTACACAAGGGCGGTCTCTCACAGGCCGCCCTTGTGTATTTTGCTAGTTGACAATTTCAAGCGCACAGAATATAATTGTCAACAACTTCAAAGGAGGATACCACTATGAAAAAGACTCGCTTCCTGTCTCTTGCACTGACGGGTACTCTCTGCGTGTCCCTGCTGGCCGGCTGCGGCGGCAGCGGTGACGGCGGCGGGGCAGCCCAGACCCCCGACGCAGCCAACACCAGCGCCGTCCAGGAGAACACCGGCTCCGCCTTCAAGCTGGGCGGCACCGGCCCTCTGACCGGCGACGCCGCCATCTATGGCCTGGCTGCCCAGCGCGGCGCCCAGATCGCCGTGGATGAAATCAAAGAGGCCGGCGGCGACATTCAGTTCGCGCTGAAGTACGAGGACGATGTGAACGTCCCGGAGACTGCGGTCAACGCTTACAACGCCCTGAAGGAGTGGGGCATGCAGATCTCCCTGGGCTCCGTCACCTCCCAGCCCGGCGTCAGCACCTCCGCCCTGGCCTTTGAGGACCGCATCTTTACCATGACCCCCTCCGGCAGCTCCCCCGATGTCATCAGCGGCAAGGACAACGTCTACCAGATGTGCTTCTCCGACCCCAACCAGGGCCTGGCCTCCGCCCAGTATATCACCGAGCAGGGCCTGGGTGAGAAGGTCTTTATCATCTGGAAAAATGACGATGTGTATTCCACCGGCATTAAGGAACAGTTTGTGAAGGAGGCCGAGACCCTGGGCCTGGAGGTGGTGGGCGACGCCACCTTTACCACCGACACCGCCACCGACTTCTCCGTTCAGCTCACCCAGGCCCAGCAGGCCGGGGCCGACCTGGTGTTCCTGCCCATCTACTATCAGCCCGCCTCCCTGATTCTGAGCCAGGCCGACGCCAT
The DNA here is from genome assembly GCF_964239415.1 of Clostridium sp. ATCC BAA-442. Lineage (NCBI taxonomy): Bacteria > Bacillati > Bacillota > Clostridia > Eubacteriales > Clostridiaceae > Clostridium > Clostridium sp. ATCC BAA-442. The sequence continues at coordinate 91,563 of NZ_CAXSQB010000007.1, forward strand.
GGGCTACACCCCCACCTTCTTCGGCGTGGACGGCATGGACGGCATCCTGACCATGGACGGCTTTGACGCCTCCCTAGCCGAGGGCGTCATGCTGCTGACCCCCTTCAACGCCGACGCCACCGACGAGGCCACCGTCAACTTCGTGACCAAGTACCAGGAGCTTTACGGCGAAACCCCCAACCAGTTTGCCGCCGACGCCTATGACTGCGTCTACGCCTACAAGATGGCCCTGGAGGCCGCCGGCTGCACCCCCGACATGAGCAATGAGGAGCTCTGCGACGCCCTGATTGCCACCTTCCCCACCATTACCCTGACCGGCCTGACTGGCGACGGCGCCGGCATCACCTGGGATGCCTCCGGCGAGGTATCCAAGAGCCCCAAGGGCATGGTTATCGAGAACGGCGCTTACGTGGGCATGGACTGATCGCCAGTCCCAGCGTTCACAAAACACGGTTCCGGGGGGGCGGCCGGCACGGCCGGCGGCCCTCCCGCCAACTGCTTACACAGAACAAATGGATGATTGCGGCCGGGCAACGGCCCGCCATTGCCCGGCCGCAATCATCCATGACAGAGAGGTGTGTGTTATGGTCTTCCTCAACTACCTGATCAACGGGATCAGCCTGGGCAGCATCTACGCCATCATCGCCCTGGGGTACACCATGGTCTACGGCATCGCCAAGATGCTCAACTTCGCCCACGGCGATGTCATCATGGTGGGCGCGTACATCTGCTTTTTCAGCATGAACGGGCTGTCCTCCCTCTTCGCCCCGGGCAGCCTGGCCGCGCTGGTGGTTCCCGCCCTGGCTGGCACGGTGCTGGCCATGGTGGTGTGCACCGTGCTGGGCATCACCATCGAGCGGCTGGCCTACAAGCCCCTGCGGCAGGCCACCTCCCTGGCGGTGCTCATCACCGCCATCGGCGTGAGCTACTTCCTCCAGAATGCGGCCCAGCTCCTGTGGAGCTCCAGCCCCAAGGTATTTACCCCCGTGGTGAGCCCGTCCGCCAAGCTGACCCTGTTTGACGGCCAGCTCTCCATCTCCTGGCTGACCATCGTGACCGTCCTGGTGTGCGTGGCCATCATGCTGGCCCTCACCGCCTTTACCGGCCGCACCAAGATGGGCAAGGCCATGCGGGCCTGCTCGGAGGACAAGGCGGCGGCCCAGCTTATGGGCATTGACGTCAACCGCACCATCTCCATGACCTTTGCCATCGGCTCCGCCCTGGCGGCCATCGCGGGCGTCCTGTTCCTGTCCACCTACACCAGCCTGACCCCCACCACCGGCTCCATGCCCGGCATCAAGGCCTTTACCGCCGCCGTGTTCGGCGGCATCGGCTCCATCCCCGGCGCCCTGCTGGGCGGCCTGCTGCTGGGCGTCATTGAGACCTTTGCCCGCGCCTACATCTCCACCGAGCTGTCCACCGCCATCGTGTTCGGTGTGCTGATCATCGTCCTGCTGGTGAAGCCCGCCGGCCTGCTGGGCAAGACCGTCCGTGAGAAAGTGTGAGGTGGACGCGATGAGACAACTTGGACAGATGAAAAAATCCACCAAAAACAGCCTGTTTACCTACACGCTGGTCATTGCGGCCTTTGTGGTGGTGCAGGCCCTGCGGATGGGCCCCGGCGTGGGCGCCATGCTGGAGGGGCAGCTCATCCCCATCTGCGCCTACATCGTCATGGCGCTGGCCCTGAACCTGGTGGTGGGCGTCTCCGGCGAGCTGAGCCTGGGCCACGCCGGCTTCATGAGCATTGGAGCCTTTGCCGGCTCTGCCCTGGCCCTGGCTCTCCAGAGCACCGTCACCCTTTCCCCCCTGCGCCTGGCCCTGGCCATGGTATTCGGTGCGGTCATCGCCGCCGCGCTGGGCTTTCTCATCGGCATCCCCGTGCTGCGCCTCAATGGCGACTATCTGGCCATTGTAACTCTGGCTTTTGGCGAGATCATCAAGAGCATCATCACCAATGTCTACCTGGGGGTGGATGAAAACGGCCTCCAGTTCAGCTTCCTCTCCAACAAAAACGAGCTGGCCGACGGCGGGGTGGAGCTCATCCGCGGCCCCATGGGCGTGATGAACACCCAGCGTATCTCCACCTTTATTGCCGGCTTTGTACTGGTGCTGGTGGCCCTGGTGGTCATCTTCAACCTGGTCAACAGCCGCACCGGCCGGGCCGTCATGGCCGCCCGGGACAACCGCATCGCCGCCGAGAGCGTGGGCATCAGCGTCACCAAGTACAAGATGATTGCCTTTGTGGTCTCCGCCGCCCTGGCGGGCGCGGCGGGCACCCTGTACGGGTGCAGCCAGACCACCTTCGCCGCCACCAAGTTCGACTTCAATACCTCCATTCTGATTCTGGTGTTCGTGGTGCTGGGCGGCCTGGGCAACATGTGGGGCTCCGTCATTGCCGCCGCCGCCCTCACTATCCTGCCCGAGGCGCTGCGCCAGTTCTCCAACTACCGCATGCTGGTGTACGCCATTGTGCTGATCCTGGTCATGCTGGCCACCAACAATCCCACCCTGAAGGGCTTCTTCTCCCGGCTGTTCCACCGGGAGCGGGCGGACGCGCCCCATGCGGCGGCGGTGAAAGGAGGCGGCAAGCAGTGAGCAGCATAAAGCGACCCGAGACCAAGCTGGTCCCAGTGCCCAGCGTCAACAAGATTCCAGAGCGGGACGTGGACAAGAGCCCCATCCTGGAGGCCCAGCACCTGGGCATCGACTTCGGCGGCCTCACCGCCGTCAACGAGTTCAACATGGCCATCGGCCGCACTGAGGTCGCCGGCCTGATCGGCCCCAACGGCGCGGGCAAGACCACGGTGTTCAACCTGCTGACCAAGGTGTACCAGCCCACCCGGGGCACCGTTCTGCTGGACGGAGTGGACACCCACAACATGAACACAGTGCAGGTCAACAAGGCGGGCATCGCCCGTACCTTCCAGAACATCCGCCTGTTTAACAACCTGAGCGTGGAGGACAATGTCAAAATCGGCATGCACAATTCCATCCACTGCGGCCTGTTCAGCGGCATTCTCCGCCTGCCCCGGTACTGGAAGGAGGAGAAGACCGCCCATGAGCGGGCGCTGGAGCTGCTCTCCATTTTTGACATGCAGGATTTGGCGGGCGTCAAGGCGGGCTCCCTGCCCTACGGCGCCCAGCGCCGGCTGGAGATCGTCCGCGCCCTGGGTACCAACCCGTCCCTGCTGCTACTGGACGAGCCGGCGGCGGGCATGAACCCCTCGGAGACGGCGGAGCTGATGGAGAACATCGTCAAAATCCGCGACACCTTCCAGATTGCCATTCTCCTCATCGAGCACGACATGAACCTGGTTATGGGTATCTGCGAGGGCATCTGTGTGCTCAACTTCGGCCAGATCATCGCCAAGGGCACCCCCACGGAAATTCAGAACAACCCGGAGGTCATCAAGGCCTACCTGGGCGGCGGAAAGGAGGGCTGAGAGATGGCTGTGATGCTGGATGTCAAGAACATCAACGTCTATTACGGCGCCATTCACGCCGTCAAGGACATCTCCTTTCAGGTCAACGAGGGGGAGATTGTCACCCTCATCGGCGCCAACGGCGCGGGCAAGACTACCACACTGCAAACCGTGTCCGGTCTGCTCCACACCCGCACCGGCTCCATTGAGTTCCTGGGGCAGCCCATCCAGAACGTCCCCGCCTCCAAGCTGGTGGGCCGCGGACTGGCCCAGGTGCCGGAGGGCCGCCGGGTCTTTCAGCAGATGACAGTGGAGGAGAACCTGGAGATGGGCGGCTTCACCCAGCCCGCCTCCACCATCGCCCCCGGCCTGGAGCGGGTGTACGAGCAGTTCCCCCGGCTGAAGGAGCGCCGCCGTCAGGTGGCGGGCACCCTGTCCGGCGGCGAGCAGCAGATGCTGGCCATGGGGCGGGCCCTCATGTCCAACCCCAAGCTGCTCATGCTGGACGAGCCCTCCATGGGCCTGGCCCCCCTGCTGGTGGAGCAGATCTTCGACATCATCAAGGAGCTCCACCGGGCGGGCACCACGATTCTCCTGGTGGAGCAGAACGCCCAGATGGCCCTGAGCGTGGCCGACCGGGGCTACGTGCTGGAGACCGGACGGGTCACCCTCACCGGCCCCGGCCGGGAGCTGCTGGCCGACGAGGCCGTCAAAAAGGCATACCTGGGCGGTTAAACGGCAGCCCGGCGGAGCGCGCTCCGCCGGGCTGTTTTCCATTTCCTCCCCTTGACTGGCGTGCTATAATATGGTCAGCAAGGCAATATCGCCGCGTTGTGCAAGGAGGCGCTGATCCATACCATGCCCAATTACTACGCGCACCTGACGTTTGGCCAACGGGTGCTGGCGGACCTGCCCGCCGGCCTGTCCGAGCTCATTGAGCAGGAGCGGGAGGCCTTTGACCTGGGCTGTCTGGGCCCCGACCCGCTGTTCTTCTACCAGCCCATCCGCCCCAACGCCGTCCGGCGGGAGGGGATCAAGATGCACCGCCGCTCCGCCCTGCCCGCGGTGGAGCGTCTGCGCCAGGCTATCGAGGATGGCGTACCCATGTCCACCGGCTACGGAGCTGGCTTCCTCTGCCATTTGGCCCTGGACAGCGCCTGCCACGGCTACGTGGACGACCGGGCCGCCGACGGCCCCATCTCCCACATGGCCATTGAGGGGGAGTATGACCGGATGCTGATGGAGCGGGACGGCCTCAATGCCGCCGAGCAGTCCCCACTGCCCAGCGCCCCGGCCAACCGCGCCGTCTGGGAGGCGGCGTCCCAGGCCTTTGTCCACGCCTCCCCTGACCAGATGCGGCGGGCCTACCGCTCCATGGCCTTCTTCTCCGGCTTCCTGGCCCGCTCCAACGGTCGCATGACCGGCAAGGTCATTGGTGCGGTGAGCCACATGCTCCCCATTCCCTCCGCCAAGGGCATCGCCCTGAAGGAGACGCCCCACCCCTCGGCGCAGGAGAGCAACGCCGATCTCAACCGTCTGCTGGAGGCGGCCATCCCTGAGACAGCGGAGCAGATCACCGCCTTTTTCCAGGCCATTTCGGCGGAAACTCCCGTGCCCCGCTGGTTCGACCGGGACTTCAAGGGCAATCCGCCCCCCATCCCCCAGCGCATCCGCTGGCAGGACATCCCAGAGCACTCCGTTACATGACAAGCGCCGCCCCCGCATTGTGGGGGCGCCGCTTTCTCATTGGGCCTCCAACAGGAAGGTCACCGGGCGCAGCCCGTCGGTACAGCACACCACATTGACCCCCTCCCGCCGCTGCCAGGGGGTATAGGAGGCACCGCAGGACAGGGCGGACACCGAGCGGTAGAGATCGATCCACGCCCAGGGGCAGAAGCCGGCTGGCATTTCCGCGCCCCCGGTATAGAGGAACTGATCCCCCTCCCGGAAGAAGTCGCAGACGCACTCCTCCGGAGGCTCGGTGAGGTGCTCCCGGATCAGATCGGGGTAAAATCCCTTGCGCAGCACAGTGATTTTCACGTTCTTCATGGTGCAAGCTCCTTTCGCTCCTCCGGTTCGTTTTGAAACTCTGTCATGGTGCCCCAGAACCGCTTGGGCATCTGGGTCATGCGGCACCGGGGGTTCTCCCGCCCCTCGATGGCGATGTTGTCGTAGAACCGCCGCCACAGGCGGCGGAAGTCCCGCTCCTCCCGGCCGGGGGCGGCGGCGCGGAACGCCTCCAGGGGCACGATGGTCCACCGCCGGGGCCGGTAAAACAGCGCCTCCCGGTGGGTGCGGTCGTAGAGGACGAAGGACTCCTCCGGATAGCGGGCGCAGAAGTGGGGCCGGAGGAGGGGGAGCACCCGGTTTTTGGGGGCGATCTCCCCCACCAGCACCCCCTCCTGCTCGGAGAAGCGGGTGAAGCCCTTGAGCAGATGGGCCTCCCCGGTCAGGTGGCCCACCGCGCGGGTCAGCACCGCCACCCGGTCGTCGGTGAGATCCCGCACCACCCCCGGCCCCCGGTCGTACCCCAGGCGGAGAAACCGCCACAGGTGGAGCTCCCGCTCCTCCAGGCAGGTGAGAAAGCCGTACACCGCCAGCCGCCGCCCCTCCTGCCCCAGCCTGGGGGCCAGGGAGCGGTACACCCGCTGGGCGCGGGCCTCGTCGGTGTCCACCGTCCGCTCCGGCCAGAGGGAAATCCGCCCGTCCTCCGGGGTGGAAAAGCTCATGGGCTCCTCCCGGTGGGCGTAGCTGGCAAATACACAGGTCAAAAAGCCGGCAAAGCTGCCGTCGTAGGCATAGGAAACCGGTGTCCAGTCCATGGCCGCCTCCTAACCCGTCTGCTCGAAGAGGGAGAGCTGCTCCGGCGCACCCTGGGTCAGCATGGGCCGCTCCTGGGCCACCAGGTGGCGGAGCACCCCGTCGGGGGAGACCCGCAGGCCCTCCAGGTACTTGCCGCCGCAGGTGAGGAAATACTGGGCCCGCTTGAGCACCACCCCCAGCTTTTTCAGCCCCGCAAAGGTGAGGGACGCGCACCGGCGGGCAACCAGGATGCGCCGGGCGGAGGTCACCCCGATACCCGGCACCCGCAACAGGGCCTCGTAGTCCGCCCGGTTGACCTCCACCGGGAAGAACTCCGGGTGGCTCAGCGCCCAGGAGCACTTGGGGTCTACCAGGGGATTGAAGTTGGGGTGGGCCTCGTCCAGCAGCTCCTCGGCCCGGAAGTGGTAGAACCGCAGCAGCCAGTCCGCCTGGTAGAGCCGGTGCTCCCGCAGCAGGGGCGGCTTGAAGTCCCGCCGGGCGGGGAGAAGGGCGCTGTCCGACACCGGCATGTAGGCGGAGTAGAACACCCGCTTGAGCTTGTACTTGTCGTAGAGAGCCTGGGTGAGGGTGAGGATGTGCCTGTCGCTCTCCGGCGTGGCGCCGATGATCATCTGGGTGGACTGCCCCGCCGGGGCGAAGCGGGGGGCGTGGCGGAACCGGGCCAGCTCCCCCCGGCTGGCCTGAATGCCATCCCGGATCTGGGCCATAGGGGCCAGGATGGCGGCCTTGGCCTTGTCGGGCGCCAGGCGGCCCAGGCTCTCCTCGCTGGGCAGCTCGATGTTGACGGACAGGCGGTCGGCCAGCAGGCCCAGCCGCCGGGTGAGGAGGGGGTCGGCCCCCGGGATGGCCTTGGCGTGGATATAGCCGCGGAAGCCGTACTCCTCCCGCAGCAGGCGCAGGGCCTCGATCATGGCCTCGGTGGTGCGGTCGGGGCCGCCCCACACGGCGGAGGAGAGGAAGAGTCCCTCGATGTAGTTGCGCCGGTAAAAGCCGATGGTGAGCTCCGCCAGCTCCCGTGGGGTGAAGGCGGCCCGGCGCACATCGCTGGAGCGGCGGTTGACGCAGTAGGCGCAGTCGTAGACGCACCGGTTGGTAAGCAGCACCTTGAGCAGGGAGATGCACCGGCCGTCGGCGGAGAAGGAGTGGCAGCACCCGGCGGCCAGGGTGCTCCCCAGGCCGCCGGGCCGGCCCGCCCGATCCAGCCCGCTGGAGGTGCACGCCGCGTCGTACTTGGCCGCGTCGGCCAGAATGGTCAGCTTGTCCAGCAGCTCCACACTGCCGCCCCCTCTTCTTTTTCTTTAGCTTTATTATATATCGAACATTTGTTTCAGTCAAGAGGGGGATAATGGAAACCCACCCCGGAGCCGAGGCCCGGGGTGGGTTGCTTGGTCACTCTCCCATGTAGGAGAAGTGCATATAGTCGTGGTAGCCCTCGGAATCGTCGCTGCTGTAAGCCCAGGCGTCGCCGCCCCAGCTCCAGCCGTGCTCGGCAAAGATGCGCACCACGGAGGAGTCGGGGGAGATGGAATAGGCATTGCTCCCCGGCTCCCAGCAGCTGCCGGCCAGCACCTGACCGTCGCGGATCTGGTAATTCTCGTTGGCGTTGATGTCGATGGCGGTGCCGCAGTTGTGCTCGCCGGTGGCGGAGTCGCCCCGCCAGGCGTAGCCGCCCACATCGTGGATGGGGAAGTGCTCAGGATCGTTGTAGATCTCGGTGAAGATCTCCTTCACGTCCTCCGCCAGGGCGGCGTGGACGGAGAGGGTAAGGGTGGAGGACACCTTCTCCCCGCCGGAGAGCTGCCATACCGGCACGGTGACAGTGGTCATAGCGGCGGCGGCCTCCTCCTGGCTGGCAAAGCGGCTCTTGCTCTCGTCGCCGAAGAGAAGGATGTGCTTGCGGGCGTTGTCCCCCTGGAAGCTGAGCCAGAAGTCCTGCTTATAGTAGTCCTCATAGGCGGCCTCGCCCCGCTCCACCTTCTCCCAGAACTGCTCCTCCTGAATCTCGGCCCCGGTCATGGGCCGGAAATACAGGGTATAGCTGTCGCAGGCAGTGCTGGTATACGATGCCGTCTCCCGGTCGTAGTCGTAGACGTAGTAGCCCACGTCCAGCCCGTTCGCCAGGCTGGACAGGTAGGTACTCACCTCCGTCTCCACCTGCTGGTCGGGCAGGAGGGCCTCGCCGGTGTCGGCGTTCAGAATGTGAAGGGTGACGGTCTGGCTCTCGCCGCGGCAGCTATTGTCCACCTGCTCCAGTACCCGCATCAACAGCACCGCGCCGTCGCAGCGCTGAAGGGGATCGGCATAGCCGAAGGAGCCGTCCGCCTTGCCCTGGATGACGCAGCGGCGGGCCAGCTCGGCCACCGCCTCCTGGCGGAGGCTGTCCATCCGCCCCCAGTCCGACAGGGCTGTGGGATCAATCGGCTGATCCCAGAAGGAGGGGGTATATTCCTCCGGCAGAGCGTTGCAGAGCACCACCGCGGCATCCTGGCGGGTGACCGCCCCGGTCAGCGCGGCCTCGTCCAGCCCCTCCAGCAGGCCGGCGCTCCGGGCGGCATCCAGCCCCGCCTGATCCCAGGCCGCGCCGGAAGCGGCGCTGCGGGCATATTCCTCCGGGGCAAAGGCCCGGGCGGCCATGGCCAGGAACTGGGGCCAGGTCAGGGGTGCAGAGGGGCTCATGGTGTTGGCTCCAGTGCCCTGGAGGATGCCGTAGCCCGCGGCCTCCGTCATGGCGATATAGGCCCAGTGACTGGAGGGCAGGTCGGAGAAGGATGCGGCCGCTGCCCCCGCGGGGGCGGCCATGGGCAGGGCCAGCAGGCCCGTCAGGACCAGTGTGCAGACTCTCTTTACCGTGTGCATGCTCTATCTCTCCTTTACAAGCAACGGATTCCGCGGCCCGGCCGCAGCACCTGTTTTCCTCCCTACCGGACCCGGTAGATGTAGTGCTCCTTGCGGGGGGCGGGTGCAGGGGCCGTGTCCGCCCGGTAGCCCAGGATACAGTGGCCGATGCCCTCGTAGTCGCCCTCCACGCCCCACTGTCGGAGCAGGGCCTTACCCTCCTCGGAGTCAAACACCTCTTTGGCCCGGTGAACCCAGCAAGAGGCCAGCCCCACCGCCTTAGCTGCGTTCATCAGGTTGCTCATGACGCAGCTGCCGTCATATACCCGGTTGGTGTTATCCCTGGCCGCCAGCACCACCAGCACGGTGGGCGCACCGTAGAAGGGGTCGGCCTCCGGGGTGCCCAGCACTGCGGCATTCATCTTCCGCAGCTGCTCCACCACAGCGGGATTCTGCACTGCCACGATGATCGGGGACTGCTGGCCCCGGGCCGTGGGAGCATAGGTGCCCGCCTCTAATACTGCGTTCAACTCCTCGTCGGTGATCTGCTCCGGCCGGTAGCTGCGGCAGCTCCGGCGCTCCTTCAAAACCTTCAACACTTCGTTCATTGCCAAATTACCTGCCTTTCTTATGAGAGATCGGTTGTATTTTACCGGAAAATACGATAAGATACAATCCTCAGATTCTCTTCCCACCAGTGTTGATGAAAAGAAAGGCGGATGCTTGTGCCTCTGTTTCCCCTCCTATGGCTCTTTTTCTGTTATTCCTTCCTCGGCTGGGTGCTGGAGACGGCGGTTTCCGCCGTCCGCCTTCACCGCTATGTGGACCGCAGCGTGCTGTTCGGCCCGCTGTGCGCCTGCTACGGCATCACTGCCGTTCTGCTTACCGTGGGTCTGCCCGAGCTGCGGGGCAACTACTTCTTCCTCTTCCTGGGCAGCGCCATCTGCTCCACGGTGGTGGAATGGATCGCCGGTCACCTGCTGGAGAAGGCCACCCACACCCGCTGGTGGGACTACTCCAACCGGCGCGGCAACCTAGACGGCTACATCTGTGTCGGCGCCTTCCTCCTGTGGGGCGTGCTGGGCCTGGCGGCCGTACAGTGGATCAATCCACTGCTCCTGGCCCTCTACCGCTGGCTGCCTCCGCTGGTGGGGGAAATCCTGCTGTGGGTGCTGCTGGCCCTGCTGGCGGCGGACATCGCGGGCACCGTGCTGACCCTCTGCGGCGTCCGCAGCAGCCTGCCCCCGCTGGAGAACCTAAACAGCCGTCTGGCCGCCCTCTCCGTCCGGCTTGGGGAGTGGATTCTCCGCCGCGCCGAGGGGCGCATTCAGAAGGCCCACCCCGGCGCGGTCTTTTCCCGCCGGCGGGAAAGGACCACCGTCAGTCCCTTTGCCCGGGGGGCCAGCTTTTACAGCATCCTGCTCCTGTTCTTTATCGGCGGAGTGGCCGGTGATCTGGCCGAAACCATCTTCTGCCGCCTCAAAATGGGCTGGTGGATGAGCCGCAGCAGCGTGGTGTGGGGCCCCTTCAGCATCGTGTGGGGCCTGGCCCTGGCCGCCGCCACCCTGTTCCTCTACAAATACCGGGACCGCTCGGCCTCCTTTTTCTTTGTGGCGGGCACCCTGCTGGGCGGCCTGTATGAGTACCTGTGCAGCGTCTTTACCGAGCTGGTGTTCGGCACCGTGTTCTGGGACTACAGCGCTATTCCCTTCAACCTGGGCGGGCGCATCAACCTGCTGTACTGCTTCTTCTGGGGCTTCGCCGCGGTGGCCTGGTTCCGGGGGCTCTACCCCATCCTGGCCCGCTGGATCGCCAAGATTCCGCCGCGCCCCGGGAAAGCGGTGGTCTGGCTGCTCATCGCCTTCATGTCCGTCAATATGGCGGTCAGCGGCCTGGCCCTGGCACGCTACAGCGCCCGGGCCGCCGGAGAGCCCGCCGACGCGGCCTGGGAGCAGTACATGGATGCCCACTACGGTGACGACGTGATGGAGCGCATCTACCCCTATGCGAAGATGACTGGCTGAGTCCAAGCCGTCAAGCACCCTCCGGGTCATGAGACCTGGAGGGTGCCTTTACATGGGGCGGAGAGAGCCGCGTGGGAGGGCGTCGGCTCTGCCCCGCCGGGGCCCCCATCTTTATTTTATCTGTCCGGCGGAACGGAATTCCGCCGGCATCAAGGTTTTGGGCCCACGGCCCAAAACGCTTGGACGGCGCAAAGCGCCGCCCCCCCGTCGGCCGCCGTATAAAACGGGCCCCGGACGTTTCGTCCGGGGCCCTTGTGCGAGCTTGTTTACTTGTAGAGCTCCACCAGTCTGGTGAGATGCTCATAGCGCTCCTTGGCGGCCTCTTCGTTCTGGGCAAACAGCTCCTTGGCGCGCTCGGGGAAGGCGCGGGTCAGGGAGGAGTAGCGGGCCTCGTTCATCAGGAACTCCTGATAGCCGCCGGCGGGGGCCTTGGAGTCCAGGGTGAACGGGTTCTTGCCCTCGGCCTTCAGAGCGGGGTTGAACCGGAACAGGTTCCAGTAGCCGCACTCCACGGCCTTCTTCATCTCAACCTGGCAGTTGGCCATACCGCCCTTGATGGAGTGCATCTCACAGGGGGCGTAGCCGATGACCAGGGAGGGGCCGTGGTAGGCCTCAGCCTCGGTGATGGCCTTCAGAGTCTGGTTGGGGTTGGCGCCCATGGCCACCTGGGCCACGTAGACGTAGCCGTACTGCATGGCGATCTCCGCAAGGCTCTTCTTGGGCTGGTTCTTGCCGGCGGCGGCAAACTGGGCCACCTGGCCGATATTGGAGGACTTGGAGGCCTGTCCGCCGGTGTTGGAATAGACCTCGGTATCGAAGACGAAGATGTTGACGTCCTCGCCGGAGGCGATGACGTGATCCAGGCCGCCGTAGCCGATGTCGTAAGCCCAGCCGTCGCCGCCGAAGATCCACACGGACTTCTTAACCAGATACTCCTTCTCCTGGAGAATCTCAGCGGCCAGCTTGCAGGCGTCACACTGGCAGAGCTTCTCACCCTTGGCCTGCAGCTCTTTGCCAAACGCCTGGATCTCGGGCTTGGAGCTGGCCAGCAGCTCGTCCACCGTGCACAGGCCGTCCTCCAGAGCGGCGATGTAGGCCTTGGTGGCCTCGGCGTTGGCCGCGCCGTCCTCCATGGTATCCAGCCACTTCTGGGCAGTCTCCTTAATGGCTGGAGTGCACCACTCCACGGCCAGCAGGGCGCGGGTCTTGTCGGCCAGGCGGCTGCGGATGGCCTTCTGGCCCAGGTGCAGGCCAAGGCCGTGCTCGGCGTTATCCTCGAACAGGGAGTTGGCCCAGGCGGGACCCTTGCCCTCCTTGTTGACGGTGTAGGGGGAGGTGGCAGCCGGGCCGCCCCAGATGGAGGAACAGCCGGTGGCGTTGGAAATATACATACGGTCGCCGCAGACCTGGGTGACCAGGCGGGCATAGGCGGTCTCGGCGCAGCCGGCGCAGGAGCCGGAGAACTCCAGCAGGGGCTGCTTGAACTGGCTGCCCTTGACGGTATTGGTGTCCTCCACGTCGGCCTTGGGGGCCACCTTGGCCACCATGTAGTCAAAGACCTCCTGCTCGGCAGCCTGGGACTCCTGGGGCTTCATGGTCAGGGCCTTGACGGGGCAGGTGCTCACACACACGGAGCAGCCCATGCAGTCCAGCGGGGAAATGGCAATGGCAAACTTGTATACACCCTTGCCCTTGCCGGCCTTGATGTCCACGATCTTGGCCTGAGCGGGGGCGTTCTTGGCCTCCTCCTCAGTGAGGGCATAGGGCCGGATGGTGGCGTGGGGGCAGACATAGGAGCACTGGTTGCACTGGATGCACTTGGTCTGATCCCACTCGGGCACGCTGACGGCCACGCCGCGCTTCTCATAGGCGGAAGCGCCCTGGCAGAAGGTGCCGTCCTCGTGGCCGTTGGCAAAGGCGGAGACGGGCAGGCTGTCGCCGTCCATGCGGCCCACGGGCTCCATGATCTCCTTGACCATCTTCACGGTGGCGGCGTTGCCCTCCACGTGCTCGGCCACGGTCTCGTCCTTGGCGTCCTTCCAGGAGGCGGGCACCTCAAACTTGTGGAACGCGGTGGCGCCCATGTCGATGGCCTTGTGGTTCATATCCACCACGTCCTGGCCCTTCTTCAGGTAGGAGTGGGTGGCGGCGTCCTTCATGTAGCCGATGGCCTCCGCCTCGGGCATGACCTTGGCCAGCTTGAAGAAGGCGGACTGGAGGATGGTGTTGGTGCGCTTGCCCATGCCGATCTCGATGGCCAGGTCGATGGCGTTGATGGTGTAGACCTGGATGTTGTGCTCGGCGATGTAGCGCTTGGCCACGGCGGGCATGTGGTGATCCAGCTCCTCGTCAGACCACTGGCAGTTGATGAGGAACACGCCGCCGTCCTTCACGTCGCGGACCATGGGGAAGCCCTTGACGATGTAGGCGGGCACGTGGCAGGCGACAAAGTCGGCCTTGTTGATGTAGTAGGGGGCGCGGATGGGCTCGTCGCCGAAGCGCAGGTGGCTGATGGTTACGCCGCCGGTCTTCTTGGAGTCGTACTGGAAGTAGGCCTGCACGTACTTGTCGGTGTGGTCGCCGATGATCTTGATGGAGTTCTTGTTGGCGCCCACGGTGCCGTCGCCGCCCAGGCCCCAGAACTTGCACTCGATGGTACCGGGGGCCGCGGTGTTGGGGGAGGGCTTCTCCTCCAGGGAGGTGTGGGTCACGTCGTCCACGATGCCGACGGTGAACTGGCGCTTGGGCGCGGACTTGGTCAGCTCCTCATACACGGCGAACACGTTGCTGGGCGGGGTGTCCTTGGAGCCCAGGCCGTAGCGGCCGCCGATGATGGTGGCCTGCCGGCCGGCGTTGGCGAAGGCGGTGACCACGTCCAGGTACAGGGGGTCACCCAGGGCGCCGGGCTCCTTGGTGCGGTCGAGCACGGCGATCTTGGTGGCGGTGGCGGGGATGGCCGCCAGCAGCTTGTCGGCGCGGAAGGGCCGGTACAGACGGACCTTCACCAGGCCCACCTTCTCGCCGTGGGCGTTCAGGTAGTCGATGACCTCCTCGGCCACGTCGCAGATGGAGCCCATGGCGATGATAACCCGGTCGGCGTCGGGCGCGCCATAGTAGTTGAAGAGCTGGTAGTTGGTGCCCAGCTTGGCGTTGACCTTGCCCATGTACTCCTCCACGATCTCGGGGAGGGCGTCATAGTACTTGTTGGCGGCCTCGCGGTGCTGGAAGAAGATGTCGCCATTCTCGTGGGAGCCGCGCATCACGGGGCGCTCGGGGTTGAGGGCGCGCTTGCGGAAGGCCTCCACGGCGTCCATGTCCACCATGTCGGCCAGATCCTCGTTGTCCCAGATGGCGATCTTCTGGATCTCGTGAGAGGTGCGGAAGCCGTCAAAGAAGTTGATAAAGGGGACGCGGCCCTTGATGGCTGCCAGGTGGGCCACGGCGCCCAGGTCCATGACCTCCTGGGGGTTGGACTCGCACAGCATGGCAAAGCCGGTCTGGCGGCAGGCCATAACGTCGGAATGGTCGCCGAAGATGTTCAGCGCGTGGGTGGCCACGGTACGGGCGGACACGTGAAACACGGTGGGCATCAGCTCACCGGCCAGCTTGTACATGTTGGGAATCATCAGCAGCAGGCCCTGGGAGGCGGTGTAGGTGGTGGTCAGCGCGCCCGCGGCCAGAGAGCCGTGGACCGTACCGGCGGCGCCGGCCTCGGACTGCATCTCGATGACATTGACGGTGGTGCCGAAGATGTTCTTGCGGCCCTGGGCGGCCCACTGGTCCACATTGTCGGCCATGGGGCTGGACGGGGTGATGGGGTAGATGCCCGCCACCTCGGTGAAGGCGTAGGACACGTGCGCTGCCGCCGTGTTGCCGTCCATGGTTTTCAGCTTTCTCGCCATAGAAACGATTCCTCCTTGTTCATGGTTCCAGGGCAATGGGAATCCGTCCCCGTCCATCCCCCGGACTGACCGGGCCCGATTCCCATTACCCTGGCTGATTACAGCTGCCTCCGGGCGGAGCCTGTCCCCCCGGGGCGCATACATTTTATCACCTTCATTGACGTTTGTAAATCAAATCTTACTCTGAATTATTATTTTTCTTTTTGTTCCTGAATTAGAAGAAATAATTGGATTTTTTCCGTTCTCCTTTGAGAAAAATTATTTAGTTATATATTACTAACTAAACTGAGCATGCTAAAATATGCAGTTTTAAAGCCGGTCCTTTGCCGTATCCTGTTCTCCCCTTTCCCTCCGCCGGTACAGGGCCGCTTTTCACCCTTTCGGCGGCGGGTCCGGTATGCTATAATGGATGCAACATGACGAAAGGGAAAGGAGGCGGCACCCATGCTCTGTGAAGTGCGCTCCCTGGGGCTGAGCGGGATCTCCGGCTATGAGGTGCGGGCAGAGTGCGACCTGTCGGCCGGTCTGCCCGCCTTTGAGATCGTGGGCCTGCCTGACGCGGCGGTGAAGGAGGCCCGGGACCGGGTGCGCGCCGCCATTAAAAACTGCGGCTTCACCTTCCCGGTGTCCCGCATCACGGTCAACCTGGCTCCCGCCAACCAGCGCAAGGGGGGCACGGTGTACGATCTGCCCATTCTGGCGGGTATTCTGGCCGCCGGGGGGCAGCTCAGGCTGGACGGGCCGGACAGCGCCTACGTGGGGGAGCTGTCTTTGTCCGGCTCCCTGCGGCCGGTGGTGGGGATGCTGCCCATGGCCCTGGCCGCCCGGAGGGCGGGCATCAAGCGGCTGTACGTCCCCGCCCCCTCCGCCGCCGAGGCCACTCTGGCCGGCGGGCTGGAGGTCTACCCGGTGGAGAGCGTGGGGCAGTTGGCGGCCCATCTGAGGGGGGAGGCCCCTCTGGAGCCGGCGGCGGCCTGGACGCCGGGGCCGGAGGACTTTGCCTGCCCCGACTTTGCCGACGTGAAGGGGCAGGAAAACGTGAAGCGCGCCCTGGAGATCGCCGCCGCCGGCGGCCACAACCTCTGCATGGTGGGCCCGCCCGGATCGGGCAAGTCCATGCTGGCCCGCCGCCTGCCCTCCATCCTCCCTGATCTGACCCGGCGGGAGGCCCTGGAGGCCACGGAGATCCACTCCGTCCTGGGCCTCACCACCTCTGAGCACCCCCTGCTGGTGCGGCGGCCCTTCCGCTCCCCCCACCACACGGTGTCCGCCATGGGCATGGCCGGAGGCGGCTCCAGTCCCCGGCCGGGAGAGATCTCCCTGGCCCACAACGGGGTGCTCTTTCTGGACGAGCTGCCCGAGTTCTCCAAGGAGGCCCTGGAGACCCTGCGCCAGCCTCTGGAGGACGGGCGGGTGCAGATCAGCCGGGTGTCGGGCACGGCGGTGTTCCCCGCCCGCTTCATGCTGGTGTGCGCCATGAATCCCTGCAAGTGCGGCTGGTACGGCTATTCGGACCGCTGCCGCTGCTCGCCCCAGGCGGTGGAGAAGTACCTCAGCCGCCTGTCCGGGCCCCTGCTGGACCGCATCGACCTGTTCGTGGAGGTGCCGCCACTGGACTTTGACGCGCTCTCCCGCCGGACCCCGGCGGAGCCCTCCGCCGCCATCAAGGCCCGGGTGGACGGGGCCCGGGCGGTGCAGGCCGCCCGCTTCGGCCCCGGCGGCCCGGCCTGCAACGACCAGATGGGCCCGGCGGAGCTCTCCCGCTTCTGCGCCCTGGACGACGCCTGCCGCGCCGTGATGAAGGGGGCCTTCGACCGGATGGGCCTCACCGCCCGCAGCTACGACCGCATCCTCCGTGTGGCCCGCACCATCGCCGATCTGGACGGGGCGGAGGCCATCGCCGTGGAGCACCTGGCCGAAGCCCTCCAGTACCGCCCGCCGGAGTACCTGCGGCGGTAGGCCCCCGGACGCGGGTGGAGACAGGCCCGCCCCTCTGGACAACAAAAAACAAATTGGATATAATAGTGAAACTTTGGGAAAGGAATCCAGACTACATGAACGAGATTATTCTGTTAAAACTAGGGGAGCTGGTGCTTAAGGGGCTCAACCGGCGTACCTTTGAGGACCGTCTCGTGGCCAACGCCCGCCGCCGCCTCCAGGCCCACGGCAAATTCAAGGTATACACCAAGCAGTCTACCATGTATGTGGAGCCGCAGAGCGAGGACTGCGATCTGGACGGCGCGTGGGAGGCCATGACCAAGCTCTTCGGCGTGGTTGGCCTGTCCCGGGCCCGGGCCTGCGCGAAGGACAAGGACGCCATGCTCCAGACCGCCGTGGAGTACCTGGGGGACCGGCTGGCGGCCGCCAAGACCTTCAAGGTGGAGTCCAAGCGGGCGGACAAGAGCTTCCCCATGACCTCCATCCAGCTCTCCCAGTACGTGGGCGGCGAGCTGGACGAGAAGTACCCCAACCTGACCGTGGACGTGCACCACCCGGAGCTGACCGTCTACCTGGAGGTGCGGGACTACGCCGCCTACGTCCACGCCGACCCGGAGCCGGGAGCCGGCGGCCTGCCCGTGGGCGTGGGAGGCAGGGCGGTGAGCCTGCTTTCCGGCGGCATCGACTCCCCCGTGGCCTCCTGGATGATCGCCAAGCGGGGCATTGCCCTGGAAATGGTGCACTTCTTCTCCTACCCCTACACCTCCGAGGAGGCCAAGCAGAAGGTGCTCACCCTGGCCAAGCTGCTCACCCCCTGGTGCGGACGGCTCACCGTCCACGTGGTGCCCTTCACCGCCATCCAGGAGGAGCTGCGCCGCAAGTGCCCGGAGGAGCTGTTCACCGTGCTCATGCGGCGGTTCATGATGCGCATCGCCGAGGCGGTGGCCCAGCGGTGCGGCGCCGGGGCCATCGTCACCGGCGAGTGCCTGGGCCAGGTGGCCAGCCAGACCATGGAGGCCATGCGGGCCACCACCGCCGTCACCACCCTGCCCATCCTGCGGCCGGTGGTGGGCATGGACAAGGAGGAGATTGTCCGCATCGCCCGGAGGATCAACACCTTCGAGACCTCCATCCTGCCCTATGAGGACTGCTGCACCGTCTTTACCCCCCGCCACCCCCGGCTGCGCCCTGTGCTGGGGGAGCTGGAGGCCGCCGAGGCCGCGCTGGACGTGGAGGGCCTGGTAAAGGCCGCCGTGGACGGCATCGAGCGGGTTCAGGTCTGACCGCAGCGGCGGGAAACGGCGGGCGGCCATAAAGGCCGCCCCTACGGTTTCTCCCCCCGCGGAGGAGAACTCCCAATTACTACATCCTCGGGCGGAGTGAATCCGCCCTGTGGAAATGCTGCGCTGCGCATTTGCGGCGGCACCCGCCGCCGATGCCGGTGTTGGCGACAGGAGGTCTTTTTTATGTCTCACACTGCGGAGCTGATCGCAGTCGGTACGGAGCTGCTGCTGGGCAACATCGCCAACACCGACGCCCAGATGCTTTCCCAGGGCCTGTCGGCCCTGGGCATCAACGTCTACTACCACACGGTGGTGGGCGACAACCCCCAGCGGCTGCGGGCCGCGGTGGAGCTGGCCAAAAGCCGGGCGGACATTCTTATTACCACCGGCGGCCTGGGCCCCACCTGCGACGATCTGACCAAAAACGTGCTGGCCGAGTGCTTCGGCAAAAAGCTGGTGTTCCACGCGCCCTCCGCCCGCCGCATCGAGGCCTACTTTGAGCGGCTCCACGCCGGCCGCCCCATGACGGAGAACAACTACCAGCAGGCCATGCTGCCCGAGGGGTGCACGGTGCTGGACAACGACTGGGGCACCGCCCCCGGCGTGGCCTTCGAGGCGGACGGGGTGCGGGTCATCATGCTCCCCGGCCCGCCCCGGGAGTGCAGGGCCATGTTCACCCACCGGGTGATCCCCTACCTGAAGAGCCTGGCCGACGGGGTCATTGTCTCCCGGACGCTCAAGCTCTTCGGCATCGGGGAGTCCTCCATGGAGGCCCAGCTCCGGGAGGAGATGGAGGCCATGACCAACCCCACCCTGGCCCCCTATGCCAAGGAGGGGGAGTGTGAGCTGCGCATCACCGCCAAAGCGGCGGACGAGGCGGCCGCCCGGGCCCTGATCGCCCCGGTGGAGGAGCGCCTGCGGGCCCGGTTCGGCCCCCTCATTTACGGCGCCGACGTGCCCTCCCTGGAGGCGGCGGTGTTCCAGCTTTTGAAGGAAAAGGGCCTCACCCTGGGCTGCGCCGAGAGCTGCACCGGCGGGCTGATCGCCAAGCGCATGACCGATCTGTCCGGGGTGTCCGCCGTGTTCCGCGGCGGCGTGGTGAGCTACGCCACCGGGGTGAAGCACACCGTCCTGGGGGTGCCTCAGGCGCTGCTGGACGAGTTCGGGGCGGTGAGCGAGCCGGTGGCCCGCGCCATGGCCGAGGGAGCCCGGCGGGTACTGGGGTGCGATCTGGCGGTGGCCTCCACCGGCGTGGCCGGGCCCGATCCCGACGAGCGGGGCAACCCGGTGGGACTGGTCTACCTGGCCCTGGCCGCGCCGGACGGCACCTGGGTGCGGAAAATCCAGCAGGGTCTGGGCCGGGAGCGGGTACGCCACGTGTCCGCCTCCCACGGCTTTGACCTGGCCCGGCGGTATCTCTCCGGCCTGGAGGTAAAATAAAAACAGCGGGTATTCTGCCAGAGACAGAATACCCGCTGTTTTTGTATAGGGGCGGACAATTGCCATCCATAGGGGCCGGGCGGCCACAAGGGCCGCTCCTACGCCGGTGCTGAAACGGCCCGCCTCTAGCCCTTCAGGGTGACAGCCACGGCGTATGCCCGATCGTACTGGTTGAGATTGGCCAAGTCGGAGAACCCGCCGGGCAGGGGAGGAATTCCCACGCCCTCCCCGTCATCATAGATCTCCAGATAGAGCGGCGTGCGCTCCCCTATGGTCATGGCCTGATCTTCCTCCAGCCAGACCGAGGCCCGGCCTGTCTCCAGGCCGCGGTCCATCCCGTCCAGCCGGGGGGCGTAGCTGTATTGGGTGCCACCGTCCTGGACATTTACGGTGATCTTATCCCCGCTGAGGACGACCCCCAGCCGCCGCGTCCCGGCGGCGCTGATGGACACGCCCCCCTCCGCCACGGTCTGCCAGGCCCCGTTCTCCCAGGACAGCACCTCCACGGTGCAGTCGCTCACACCCTCGCCGGCCGCGCACTCAAACAGGCCGTACTCCGCGTCGGAGCCCCCCACCAGCTTCAGCAGGGCCGCCTCCTCCTCGGTGAGCTCCAGGGGGCGGATAGTGTTGTCCCCCAGCTCCTCCCCCTTGTCTCCGCCCCGGGCGCCGCAGCCCGTCAGGAGCAGGGCGCACGCCAGGGCCAAACCAAGCAGCTTTTTCATGTCCATCGTCCTCTCTTTCTCTCTCATACAATCCAGGCCGAGCCCACCACGGCGTCGCCGTCGTAGAACACCGCCAGCTGGCCGGGGGTTGGGGCGCGGGCGGGGGTGTGCATCCGCAGCAGCACGCCGTCTTCCTCCGGCTCCAGGGTGGCCGCCGTCTGCGTGCGGGAGTGGCGCAGCCGCACCGTCACCTCCATGGGGCCGGTCAGGCCGTCCACGGCCAGCCAGTTGGGCTCCGTCCCCCGCACCTCGTCCCGGCCCAGATCGGAGCCGTCGGAGAGCACCACCTCGTTGGCGTCCGGCCGCAGGGCGGTCACATAGTACCGATGGGGCCCCGACACCCCCAGGCCCCGGCCCTGGCCCAGGGTATAGCAGTGGATCCCCCGGTGCCGGCCCAGCACCTTTCCCTCTTTATCCACAAAGTTTCCCTCCGGTGTGGAAAACCCGCGCCTCTCCAGCCAGGCGGCGTAGTCCCCGTCGGGGATAAAACAGATCTCCATGGAGTCCGGCTTGTCCGCCACCGGGATGCCAAAGTCCCGGGCCAGGGCGCGCACCTGGGCCTTTTCGTAATCTCCCAGCGGAAATATTACTCTCTGTAATTGTTCCCGCGTCAGCCGGGCCAGCATATAGGACTGGTCGTTGGCGGGCATGCCCTTTTTCAGCCCCCCGTTTTCCACACGGGCGTAGTGCCCGGTGGATACATACCGGGCCCCGATGCGGCCGGCCAGGGCAAAGAGCGCGGGGAACTTCACCGCCGGATTGCAGCGGGCGCAGGGCAGGGGGGTGCGGCCCGCCCGGTAGTCGGCGGCAAAGGGGGCGCACACCTCCCGCTCCAGCTCGGCCCGGATGTCGGCCGTCTCGAAGGGAATGCCCAGCCGCTCCGCCACGGCGGCGGCGTCCGCCGCCCCCGTACCGCCCAGGCCGATGTCCAGATAGAGGCCGGTGACGTCGTACCGCTCCTGCAAGAGCCGGGCCGCCACGGCGGAATCCACCCCGCCCGACAGGCCCAGCACAATCTTTTCCTTCATAGCGTCTCCTTTTCCTGGGATTTTGCGGGGCAGGGGCCCGCCCCCTCTCCGCCCTGGGGCCGCTCCAGATGGATCATGAGCGCGGCGATGTCCGCCGGGGAGACGCCCGAGATGCGGGAGGCCTGCCCCAGATTGAGGGGGCGGATCTTGTCCAGCTTCTGCCGGGCCTCGGTGCGCAGGCCCCGCAGGGACAGGTAGTCCAGATCGGGGGGGAGGGGCCGGTTTTCCATCTTCCGCTGCTCGGCCACCTGGCGGAGCTGGCGGTCGATGTAGCCCTGGTATTTCACGGCGATCTCCACCGCCTCGGTGACGGCGGTGGGCAGCGGCCGCCGGTCCGGATCCGCCCCGGCCAGACTCTCATAGGTGTTCTCCGGCCGGCGGAGCAGGTCGCACAGGCGGCCCTCCGCGGTGCCGGTGTGCTCCAGGCGCTTGATCTCCCGGTCCACGGCGGCGTATTTGTCCACCACCCGCCGGTACCGCTCGTCGCTGATCAGGCCGATAGCATGCGCCACGGGGCACAGCCGCCGGTCGGCGTTGTCCTGCCGGTGGAGCAGGCGGTACTCGGTGCGGGAGGTCATCATGCGGTAGGGCTCATTGGTGCCCTTGGTCACCAGATCGTCGATGAGCACCCCAATGTACCCCTGATCCCGCCGCAGAATGAGGGGCTCCCGGTTCAGAAGCTTCAGGGCGGCATTCACCCCGGCCACGAAGCCCTGGACGGCGGCCTCCTCGTAGCCGGAGGAGCCGTTGAACTGCCCGGCCCCGTAGAGTCCCGCCACCCGCTTGTGCTCCAGGGTGGGGAGCAGCTCGGTGGGGTCCACGCAGTCGTACTCGATGGCGTAGGCCGGGCGGGTCATCTCCGCCCGCTCCAGGCCGGGAATGGTGTGGAGCATCTGCACCTGCACGTCCTCCGGCAGGGAGGAGGACAGGCCCTGGATGTAGAGCTCTTCGGTGTTCAGCCCCATGGGCTCCACGAAGAGCTGGTGCCGCTCCTTGTCGGCAAAGCGCACCACCTTGTCCTCGATGGAGGGGCAGTACCGGGGCCCGATGCCCTCGATCACCCCGGAGAACAGGGGGGAGCGGTCCAGGTTGGCCCGGATAACGGCGTGGGTGGCGGCATTGGTGTAGGTCAGCCAGCACACCGCCTGATTCTCTGGTGGCCGCTCCGTCTCGAAGGAGAAGGGGAGGACCCGCTCGTCCCCCGGCTGTACCTCCATCTGGGAGAAATCCACACTGCGGGCGTTCACCCGGGGGGGCGTGCCCGTCTTGAACCGCCGCAGGCCCAGGCCCAGCCTTTTCAGGCTCTCGGTCAGGGGGAGGGCGGCGGCCAGGCCGTCGGGGCCGGAGGAGCGGGTCACATCCCCCACGATGGTGCGGCCCCCCAGGTAGGTGCCCGAGGCCACCACCACCGCCCGCACCCGGTACACCGCCCCGTAGGCGGTGCGCACGGCGGTGACCCGGCCGCCTTCGGCATAGATATCGGTGATCTCCGCCTGCTTCACCCACAGGCGCTCCTGCTGTTCCAGGGTGTGCTTCATGATCTCCTGGTACCTCCGCCGGTCGGCCTGCGCCCGGAGGGACCACACCGCCGGGCCCTTGCCCCGGTTGAGCAGCCGGTACTGGATGCAGGCCTGGTCGGCGGCCCTTGCCATCTCTCCCCCCAGGGCGTCCAGCTCCCGCACCAGGTGGCCCTTGCCCGTGCCGCCGATGGCCGGGTTGCACGGCATGTTGCCCACCGCGTCCAGATTGACGGTGAAGCACAGGGTGTTCAGCCCCAGCCGCGCCGCGGCCAGGGCGGCCTCAATGCCTGCGTGGCCCGCGCCGATGACGGCAATATCGTAACTTCCTGCTTCGTAATCCATGTATGTTCCTTCTCGCTTCAAAGTATCCAATGGGTCGGCAGCGAAAAAAACGCCAAATTCGGCTCAGCGGGCCGATGTAGGCATCGGCCCCTACATTTTGCGGGAAATACTTCCCTTGCCGCAGACCCGTAGGGGCGGGTGCCCACACCCGCCCCTAC
>NZ_CAXSQB010000008.1:0-33948 GCF_964239415.1 Clostridium sp. ATCC BAA-442
GGCGGGGGGGCTTAGTCTGTCCGCAAACTCTCCGGCTAAAGCGTTCAGATAGACTGATAAAAATTGTCTATTATGACTAAGGATATGAAGAGGGGCTTTCCGTTGTACTGCAAGTGTTTGGGGACGAAAGAGAAGGAAGTGCGTCAAAAAAAGGGCAAAATATTCAGCGGACTGCTGAAAATGGAATTCTCTGTTGTTGGATATTGACAAATAAACGATATGACATTATCATTTAATCAAAAATAAACGTTTTATAAAAATGATTAGTAAATGGAGGCGCGGCTATGATGACTGAATTGAAGAGGGCAGGTGGAAACGAGCTGCGGGACTTTAAGGAGCTCTCACTGGAAGAACTGCGCCGCGGATACGTCATCCATAGAGATGGTACTTACACCTGCATTTTCTGCGGCGCGTCTTTTGAGACAGGCGTCATCTATCACAGCCGCGGGCGTGATGTGACGGCAGAGCGGGCGATACGGGAGCATATGCAGGAAGTCCACTCCGGCACATTCTGGCCCATGCTGGAGCTGGATAAGACGCTCAACGGTCTGACCGAGGTGCAGAAGACGCTGCTATCCTGCATCTATGAGGGGAAAAGTACGGACGAGATCGGTGAGATCATGGGAATCAGCACTGCCACAGTACGCGCCCACAAATTCAACCTACAGAAAGCCAAAAGGGAGGCCAAGATCC
The DNA here is from genome assembly GCF_964239415.1 of Clostridium sp. ATCC BAA-442. NCBI lineage: Bacteria > Bacillati > Bacillota > Clostridia > Eubacteriales > Clostridiaceae > Clostridium > Clostridium sp. ATCC BAA-442. The sequence goes on from NZ_CAXSQB010000008.1 coordinate 694, forward strand.
TGCTGGCTCTGTTGGAGATTCTGGAAGGCGAGGAGCCGCCTGTTCCCCGCCCGGTGCACGGAGAGAGCAGAGCGGAGTCTTCCGGGATAGAACAGACAGACGACCTGTTTTCACTCAATATGCTGCACCCATTTTTTACACAGTTCCGGTATAAATAGGGGGGACGATATGGAACGGCCGAGCCCAGGGCGGAGAAAGATCTGGAACATAACCATGTTTATCATCAGCTATGCGCTGAACAATCTGGTCAGCGGCATCATCTATGATACCTATGTCAATTACATGCAGGAAATGGCGCGTTCGGTAGCGACATCCTTTTGGGCGTTTTATGGGTATGCGACCTTTATCAGTGCTCTGATGCTGCTGCTGATTCCGAAGACGGGCTATAAAAAACTTTTGGTGTTCTGTTCGGCCTCCTGTGCGGCGGCCCTGTTGAGCGCGGTATTCATGCAGACTGAGTCTGTATTCTTTCTGACCACTCTGCTTGCACTGGTAGGCATTCAGCTCCATTATATTATGCTGGCGCCTTATGTGGCGGTGTTTACCGACCAGAGCAACAATATTGACTGGTATACGCGGGCCTACTATCTGGGTTACCTGGGGTATTTTCTTACTACTTATCTGGGCGGCGTGCTGACGGTCAAGATGTTTTCCCTGCGGGCGGGCGTGACCTATCAGGCGGCAAAAACACTGACGGAACACGTCGACACCATGGCGCCCGGGCTGCGGGAACACTACCTACAGGGGAACCGGGATGTGCTGCTGCTTGTTGCAGTGCTCGCGCTGGTTGGACTGATTCCCGTGCTTCTTATCCGGGAAGAGCGGGAAGACCACTGCATCGCCATATCAGAGCAGGTTCCCTGGCGGCAGCGGCTACGGGAGATGCGGCAGGCTCTGCTCCAACGGGATGCGGTGATCTATCTGATCTACTGGGTGCTGATTTCTTTTGGTATGGGACTGTTCACTTCCTATTATTCGATTTTCCTCAACCGAAATCTGCACATTGACCGGGCGACATCTTCACTGCTGGTCTCCCTGTCCTATCTGGCCATCGTTCTCTTCCTGCTATTCACCCCGGCGGTGGTCAGACGGTTTGGGCAGATTGTGACGCTGGGCGGTGTGGCGATGCTCTCCGTTCCGTTTATGCTTCTTATCGCCAACGGCGACCGGTTTGGCCAATTTATGGTTCCAGTCGTGGGCATCGCCCTGTTTATGCGTTCTGGCTTGATCAACCTCAGTTCGCCGGTGGACAGTGCTTTGTCCATGGAGCTGGTACCACGCCAACTCCGCCCGGCCTTTGCCTCTATGATCAATCTGGCGGCGGGGCTCGCCAGTATTCTCAGCGGTTGGTTTACCGGGAATGTGCTGTTTGTGGAACAGGAGGGCTACCGCACGGCCTATTATATTGCCTCCGGTATTTATGTGGTGGCCTGCATGCTGTTGATGGCCGGTCTGTGGAAATACAACCGGGCGGCACCGAACAAGGAGGAGGGGAGATCATGAGACGTTGCGCTTCCGATGCACAAAAGCTGGAGCAGCTTCGGCGGCTGATCCGTGAGATCGAATATCTGAAATATACACTTAACTCCACGCTTTACTGGGACAAGATGACCTACATGCCGGAGAAGGGGCTGACCTATCGCAGTGAGGTGATGTCCTTTCTAGGCGCGCAGCTCTATGAGCGGTTTCGCTCGCCGGAGCTGCGGAGCCTGGTCGATCATTTTTCCCGGCAGAAGGACGCTCCACCCCAAGTTTCCGCAATGGTTCGAAGGGTAGAGAGCAACTACATTTATATCAATAAGATCCCGCAGGAGGAATATCAGGCATACATTGCCCTCATTGCAAAGGCTGAGCAGGTATGGGAACAGGCACGGGAAGCCAATGACTTTCAGCGGTTTGCTCCCTATCTGGAGCGGATTGTGGATACCTTCCGGGCTTTCGCCGGATATTGGGGGTACGAAGCGGAGCCTTACGACGCCCTCATGAGCTTCTATGAGCCAGGGACTACCGTACAGCAGATGGATCGTCTGGCGGATGAGCTGAAACACTTTGTGATCGACCTGTTTCAGACACTGCAGGCCCGTGGAATGCCATGTGGGGAACCGGCGGAAGGGCGGTTTCGCCTCCCGCTGGAGGAACAGCGGGCCCTCTCGCAATATGTATTGGAGACAATCGGATTTGATTTTGCATCAGGCCGTCTGGACGAGGGACCTCATCCAACAACCCTGGCAGCTTCACCGGGCGATGTCCGAGTGATCACATCCTATCAGGCGGAGGATTTCCGCTCCGGTCTGTTCAACACCCTGCACGAAGGCGGTATGGGCCTTTATGAACAGGATATTGATCCGGCTCTGCTGGGGATGCTTCTGGGCGAAGTGGCATCCTTTGCCACCGAGCTGGCGGAGGCCCGTCTTTATGAGAACATCATTGGACGGAGCGCCGGATTCTGGGAGTATCTGTTCCCAAGAATGCAGCAGCTCTGCCCCTCACTGGCTGTGGGCGAGCGGGAGACGCTCTTTCAGTCGGTCAATCAGGTCCGTCCCACGTTGATCCGGAACAATGCCGATGAGCTGACCTATATTCTCCATATCCTCATACGCTATGAGGTGGAGAAGGATCTGATCCGCGGAACGCTGTCTGTGGCGGAGCTGCCACAGGTGTGGAGACAGAAATACACCGATTATCTGGGAATCACACCCCGGAATGACCGGGAGGGCGTCCTTCAGGATATCCAATGGGCTGCGGGCTATATGGGCTATTTCCCCGGTTACCTTACCTCCAATTTGATGGCCGCACAATTTGCCGCCGCACTGGAGCGGGAGCTGGGGCCCCTTCGCCATTTGTTGGCTGCCGGGCGCTTCCGGGAGATCCATCAGTGGCTGGCAACGCGGATCCACCGCTTCGGAGCGATCTATCCGCCGGGCGAGCTGGTGAAACGGGCCACAGGGGAACCCCTCCGCTCCACCTACTTCATCAACTATCTTCGGGAGAAGTATACTGAGGTATACCAGTTGAAAAAACAATAAGGAGAGAATGAAAAATGTCCAAACTGTTTTCGAAGCTTGGGATGGGCGAAAAGACCGCGCGGAATTTCATTACCATCCTGCTCATCGCCGCAGGCGGTGCCATCATCTACGGCCTGCCCTACTTCCGGTATGACTACTATGACGCCTATTTGGAGGTTTATCATCTGACCAACACCCAGATGGGCGTCTTCGGAAGCATCTTCGGCGTCTTTGGTATGATCTCCTACTTGTTCGGAGGTTACCTGGCAGACCGGGTCAGCATCCGCCTGCTGCTGACGGTGTCGCTGGTAGGAACCGGACTGGGCGGCTTCCTCCACCTGCTCCCCCTGACCTTCCCCATGCTGGTGGGCCTGTATGCCTTTTGGGGCTTCACCTCCCTGTTTGCGTTCTGGCCCGCCTGTGTGAAAGCCGTCCGCGTCTTGTCAAGCCCGGAAGACAAGGGCAAGTCCTTCGGCTGGTTCGAGGGCGGCCGCGGCGTGACCGCCGCCGTCATGGCGCCTCTGGCTGTCGTGGCCTTCCGGATCGGTCTGAGCGCCAGTAATATGGATGACAAGATGGGCATGCGCTATGTGATTATCTTCTACTCTGTTCTTACAGTGCTGAGCGGACTGCTGGTGTTCTGGAAGATGCGGGACGAGTCCACCATTGAGAAGAGTGAGCGTATTACCTTCCGGGATCTGGGCAAGGTGCTTAAAATGCCTGCCATCTGGATCATCGGCCTGGTGACCTTCTGCAACTATGTCTTTACGCTGTCCCTGTACTACTTCACCCCCTACGGCACCTCGATTCTGGGCATGAGCGTCACCTTCGGGGCGATTCTGGCGGCCTGTAAGCGTTTCCTGTGTCCTGTTTCCAACGTGGGCGGCGGCTACCTGGCCGACAAGGTGGGTACCAGCTCCCTGCTGTTCACCTCATTCATCGCCATGGCGGTGGGCACTGTGGCCATCCTGTTTCTGCCACAGGCCACGGCCTCGGTTCTGCCGTTTGTGATCCTGTTCCTGGTAATCTATTTCTTCTACAATGTCAACTATGCCCTGACCTGGGCCATGATGGACGAGGGTAAGATCCCGGAGCGGTATTCCGGAACGGCGGCCGGCATTATCTCCACCGTAGGTTATCTGCCGGAGATCTTCTGTTCCCTGCTGGCGGGCGTGCTGATCGACGGCTATCCGGGCGTCACCGGCTACCGCTACTATTTTTCCTTCCTCATCGTAATGTTGCTTCTGGGCGCAGGCATGGTGTTGGTTTGGAAGCGCTTCCTGAAGAAAAGTCAGGATAAGTAAGCCTCTCTTCGGAAAGGAGAACGTTCTTGTGGAACAACATATACCTGGTATTGTGCTGAAGGACGGCCTGACGCAGCCGGTTTTTGATTATAAAAGGTGTCTGTTTGAGAAGGTCTATGTGGAGACGCCGGTAGATACAGACGGGGACGGCCGACTGGATCTGATCGCAGTCTACATCCGCCGCCCACTGGAAACCACTCAGGGGATGAGGGTGCCCGCGATCTATGTGGCCAACCCCTACATGCTGGAGTGTAATGAGGATTGGTATGTCCCCCACGATGTGGACCGGGATGTGAGTCCCTATCCCCAGCAGCACATCACCGAGTCGGACATCACCTTTGACCCGTCCACAGTATCCTTCCCCCAGCCCAGATACCCCAGGGCCACCGTCGGCTATGCGGATACCGCGCCAACGGAGGAGATCCCGTTGGACTGTATCAGCGACTGGTACAGCTACTTCAACTCCCGTGGCTACGCCTCCGTGTTCTGCGGCGGCCTGGGTACCCGGGGATCCCAGGGATTCAACTGCTGCGGTTCCCCGGAGGAGACGGCGGCATTCAAGGCGGTCATCGACTGGCTCAACGGCCGCTGCCGGGCCTTTACCAACCTGACGGACAACATTGAGATCCGGGCGGACTGGTGCACCGGCAAGGTGGCCATGTCCGGCAAGAGCTACCTGGGGACGATGTGTATCGCGGTCGCCTCCACCGGTGTGGAGGGATTGGAAACCATCATTCCCGAAGCCGCCATTTCCAACTGGTATGACTACTACCGCTGCAACGGTTTGAACCTGCCCGCCATCGGCTGGCAGGGCGACGACCTGGACATTTTGGCCAAATACTGCTTCAGCCGTGCCAAGGACCCGGAGGACTATGCGTCCGTTCGGGAGGCGTATGCCGCCTGGCTGGAGGGAATTGCGGCAGATGAGGACCGGGACAGCGGCAACTACAGCCGCTGGTGGGACATGCGCAATTACCTGAAGGCGGCCGACCGGTTCAAGGCATCGGTGTTTCTGGTACATGGTCTGGCGGATTGGAATGTCAAGCCGACACATTGCGTCAATCTCTTTGCCGCCATGGAATCCAGAGGGATCCCCTGTAAGATGATGCTTCATCAGGGCGGGCATATCTACATCCATGATTTGCAGGGCAGCCGGTTCAATGAGATGCTCCACCTTTGGCTGGATCACTGGCTCTACGGTATTGAGAACGGTGCGGCAGAGCGTATCCCCAATGTTCTGGTGCAGAGCAATCTGGATCAGGATCTCTGGCTGGCGTCGCCTTCCTTCCCGGCGGTCAAAGGGTATACCGAGCCGGTGCTCATGCCCGCCCAGGAGAGCGGCCGCCTGGTGGACGACCTGTCAGCCACTGTGTATGACAGAACCCGGGACAACGCCGCCGAGTGGTTGGCCGAGCTGGTGTTGAGCGAACGACATGCCCACTGCCTGCGTTATATCACCGCCCCGCTTAAAACGGATACCCGGATCAGCGGCACGGTTCAGGTTTCGTTTCGTGCCGCCTGCCGGGCCTCTACCGCCATTCTCAGTGCCATGCTGGTGGAACTGGGAGAGGAATGCCGGCTCACACCGGAACAGGAGGTAGTACAGGCCGGCGGGATTCCATGGGGAAACAACACACCGTTGGGGGACTGGAAGCGCTTCCGGTCGGAAGAGAAGCCCTCTGCCTTCAAGGTGATCTCCCGCGGCTGGATGAATGCCCAGAACCGCCGCAGCCATTACTGTAAGGATACCATTGAGCCAGGCGTTATTTACGATTACCAGTTCTCCATGGTACCCATGGATCATACGGTTCGGGCGGGACGGAGGCTCTGCCTGGTTTTGTACGGAACAGATGTGGAGGCCACCCAGCGGCCTTTCGCGGTCACCGAGTTGAGTGTGGAGCAGGATTCCGTCCGGGTTGCAGTTCCCATGGCTCCGGTACATACCCTGCGTTCGGACAAAGGAAATCAATAAAACAAAAACGGGCGCGTTACAAAACAAACCCATAAAAAGATAGACTGGATAGCCCGAAAAGGGAGGCCGGTCTATCTTTTTACTTTAAGCCTAATTAGAAATGAAACGCTAAGGCAAGATGGCGTTCTTTCATTTTGGCGTGATAAAGAGCCCGTTTCAGACGTACTCGCCCGGAGAGCCGCCCACGTAGAGGTCCGTGCCCCTCCTTTTTTCCAGAAAATAACGTGCCGAAGCACGGGGCGCTTTGGGGAGGTGTTGCCCTCGTCATCGTAACAGGCATAGAACGCCGGGATCACACCTTGATATTTTTAATATCCATACAGTTTTCCCTTATGTCAGCAGGGAATTTTCAAGACCAGCTTGTCAATATTCATCGGAACGCTATCGGAGAGCTTTGGCAGGTGCCCTTCACCGGGAAAGACCAGCAGGAATCTGTTCTGGTCCAACGTAACCGAATATTCCGGCGTACCCCGGTACATGGTAGAATCCTCATCTGCACGAACTTCCGCCTCATCTAGGGATTCTACTGGGGCCAGGGCTACCTGTTCGCAGCCGGAAAGGACGATGTGGAGGTCCAGATAACGTTCATGGGCCTCAAAAAGAGAGGCCTGGGATATGAGAGCCGTGGTGTAGGTAAAGTGGTTGTAGTATATGTCTCCGCCCGGGATCTCAGTCCGCCCCATTGGCAGGGCGGTGAGGTCAGTGGTTTGAAGGAAACGGATGGCCGCGTCCAAATTTGGGGACAGCCCGAAATACCGGGCGAGCTCAGCGCGTTTGTCATAAATCATGTGAATTTTCTCCTTACCTAGTCTGTAGTGCCTGATATGCCGCACCATACAGACCGGCCATATTTCCAGGCTGGGCGCCGACGGCCTGGATGCCGTGGAATCCGGGAATCAAAAGAGCCCTCGTTTGGGCCTGGACACCCCGGGGGGCATAGGGCTGCTCCATGGCGCCGCCTGACCGGGGCATTGATGTGCGGCTCCTTCAAATGCCGGAAGAGGGCCCGTCCGCTTTCCAGAGCCGGGTTCACCCGGCTGGCAGCCAAGCGGAGCGCGGCCACAGTGTATGATCTCCCGCTTTCTCATATTGCACTTTAGCATCAGAGCAACATGGGAGCAGTGGCGTTCAGGGTACGTTCTCTGTTTTCCAGGGCGGTTTTAGCGTCTTTTGAGCAGTATTCGTGAAACAGGACATCTATGATAAACAACTGCCCGAGTTTAACGGCGACGGAACCCTGCTGGTTTGGGGCTTCGTCCGCACCGCAGATCAGGAGCAGGTCGGAAAATTTGGCGCCGGGGGAATTGGGAAACCGGGTGACCAGAATCAGCTTGGCCTCCGTCTTCTGGACGAGGCCGCCCAGCTCGGACAGCTCCCGCATGGCGCCGGAAAAAGAGAAATAGAGAATGACGTCCTTGGCGCCTAGGGTAGCGGCGGTGATCGCCTGCATGTGGAAGTCATTGATCCAATGAAATTTGGAGGTGATGGAGGAAAAACGCCCCCAGGCGTCCATGGCTATGATGGAAGTGTTGCCCTGGCCGAAGCAGTACACATTATCCGCCTCATAGAGGCAGTCCACCACCTTGCGGACCGCGCCGTAATCCAGCAAGTCCAGCGTCTGTTGCAGGGCCTGAGTGCCGACGCGGTATAGCTTTTGGCATTTTTGCTCCAGGGAGTCCTCCAACTGGATGTCACCATAGAGGTCGTATCCGCTGGCCGGGCCGGAGGTGCTGTCGGAGGAGATGGCCTGAGCCGCCCGTACCTTAAAATCGTTAAAGCTGGCGCAGCCCACAGAGCGGCAGAACCTGGTGATAGTTGCCTCGCTTACCTGGCAAGCATCCGCCAGAGTCTTGCTCATAATATAGGGCAGCTCGGGCTTGTGCTTGAGGATATAGTCGGCCACCCTGATCTCGGAACGGGTCAGTGAGCTGTAGCCTTGGATAATGACATCGAAAATCGATTCGCCATTCATGGATGGTTTCAGTCCTTTCTGTGTAAACGCGGCAGCAGGGTTCAATATCAGGGGCACGCCGCATCTCCAAGAAGCATTTTATGCTCATTTTCTAACTCTGACAATTCCTTGTTTGAGAAAATAAGTATTTTTGTGTGATTGCACAAGAAAAGAAACTGATTTTCGTGTATTATTAGTTGTTGAAAATGACTTTCATATGGAATAAAATAGAACCAGCATCAGAGCAACAGTCACCCAGCGGCGCATTTGTCCCAGTGGCCCGTCTACTATGCAACGCTTAGGAAGGAGAAATGAATCAATGAAATACCTCTGGAAACGCGCAACAGGTCTCTTGCTCACTTCCGCACTGGTCCTCGGCCTCGCCGCCTGTGGCGGGACGCCCACAGGCAACACGAATCCGCCGGAAGATCCCGGTACGCAGCAGACCACCCAACCTGTGGCCCCTGACAGCGGAGCCGCCGGCGAAAAGCTGGTCTACTCCAACGGCGGCCCGGAGGAGTTCTTCGAGACGCCCTGGCTCAATCCAGGTACTTACGTCTATAACAAGGCGGTCTATGGGCACCTGATTGTGGCCGACGAAAACCTCAATCCCATCCCCAACCACCCAGACGCGCTGGCTACCTATGAGTACAGCGCGGACGGCAAGACACTTACCTTCACTCTTCGGGACGACGCTTACTGGCACAACGGAGAAAAGGTCACCCCTGAGGACATCAAGTGGAGCATTGAGTTTGTCGCCAAAACTCCGGTGGCCAACGCCGTATTTATCTCAACCTTCTCCGCCATCGCCGGCAGCAAGACCGGCGACACTTTCAATGACACCTTCAGCGGTATCGCTATCGACGGGCAGAAGATCATCATTACCTTTGATAAGATCGCCCCCGACGCTCTGCTGACCTTCACCCAGTTCGCCCCCGTGCCCAAGAGCGAGTTCGAGGGAATTGACCCCCTCCAGGTCCAGCAGGCCCCCTTCTTCCAACACCCCATCGGCTGCGGACCTTTCATGGTGGAAGAGGTCAATATGAAGAACTACACCATCCTGGCACCCTTCGACAAATACTATAACGGCGTGGCCGACTTCAAGATCCAGCTTCTGCCCAGCGCCGGCGACTCCGATCCCAATGTGGTCACCCGCGCCAAGTCCGGCAATCTGGACTACGGCTACACCAAGATGGTTGCAGACGTGCAGGCCCTGGAGGGTACCCCCGGCATCACCGTTACGCCTATCGACGTGCGCTATACCCGCCTGTTCTACCTCAACAAGTTCGACAAGAAGGACGGCTCCCCCGCCCCCTTGGCTGATGTCCGGGTCCGTCAGGCCCTCCGCTACGCCATTGACATGGAGACCATCTGTGAGACTCTTTTCCAGGGCTCGGCTGTCCCCGCCAACGCCCTCGCACCCGACGCCAACCTCAAGGGCGGCGACCTGAACGACTACAACTACAACCCGGAGAAGGCCAAGGAGCTGCTGGCCGAGGCCAATTGGGACCCCAACACCGTCATCAAGGCTGTCTATTACTACACCGACCAGGCCACTGTGGACCTGATGACCGCCGTTCAGGCGTATTTGGCTGACGTTGGCATCAAGATGGAGTTTGAGCTGGTGGAGGGCGATCTGGCCACCATCCTGTGGACCGCTCCCGCCGACCAGACCAACGGCCCCCGCGCTGTGGATTGGGACATCTGCTACGCCGCCAACGCCGCCCTCTCCCTTCATGAGTATTACGACCGCTACCGTACCGGCTCTCCCACCAACTCTCACACGCCAGAGGACGCCGAGCTTAACCGCCTGCTCGACGCCACCAACGCCTCCGCCGATGTGAATGCGCAAAACGAGGCGTTCAAGGAGCTGATTAAGTACGAGAATGAGAATCTGTTCACCATGGCTCTCTACTATCAGCCCATCTTCCTGATTACCAGCGACAAGATCGGCGACATCCAAAAGGGCACCCCGCAGTTTTGCATCAACTGGGACATCCAGAACTGGAACGTACAGTGATTACCGGCCGAGCCCGAAAAATACATAAGGGCCGGGCCCTCTCCGTTCAGCCCTGAGAGACTATTGATGGGAAGGGGCGGCGCCCGCCCCCCCTTCCTCTTTTAAATCCGGGAGGGAGCTTCATGAGAAATACCGCTCAATATATTCTGAAACGACTGCTGTATATGATCCCCATGGTTCTGGTCATCACTTTCCTCATTTACGGTGGGCTGGAACTGACGCCAGGAGACGCCATCTCCCATATGATTCCGCCGGACCAGCTTGCGAATGTGAATCCGGAACAACTGGAGGCGCTGCGGGAGTCCTACGGCCTCAACGATCCCTTCCTCCTGCGCTACGTGCGCTGGCTGGGGGAACTGCTCCACGGTAATTTCGGCTATTCCATTACCAGCGGCGTGCCCATCAAGGACATCCTGCTCCAGCTCTTCCCGGCCACGCTGGAGCTGTCCCTGGCGGCCCTGGCCATCTCGTCGGTGCTGGGCAGCATCCTGGGCATCCTCAGTGCGCTGAAGAAGGGGTCTATTGGAGACAACGTGCTGACGGTGTTCGGCATGATCGGCGTCTCCATCCCCCAGTTCTTCTTCGGTATGCTGTGTATCCTCGTCTTTGCACTGGACTGGGCGATCTTGCCGATTGGAGGCCGCATGGCGCCGGGAGAGACGGGGATATGGAACCACTTCAAATATCTGATTTTGCCCGCCAGCGTGCTGGGAATCTCCCTCACCGCCGGCGTCATGCGCTATTCCCGTTCCAGTATGCTGGATACAATGAACAAGGACTACATCAAGACAGCACGGGCCAAGGGTCTGCCGGAGTGGCGGGTCAACCTGGTCCACGGGTTCCGGGTGGCCCTCACCCCTGTAGTGGTGTTAATTGGTTTCCGTCTGCCCACCCTGATCGGCGGCTCTGTCGTCATTGAGACCATCTTCCAGTGGCCGGGGATTGGTAACGCCTTTAAGACGGCGGTAACGGGGCAGAACTACCCGCTGGTTATGATGATCGCCCTCTTTTCGGTTCTTGCCGTGCTCATGGCCAGCTTCCTGGTAGATATTCTGACGGCGGTCCTTGACCCGCGGGTCAAACTGGAGTAAGGGGGAAACGACATGAACGCTGAACTGACCAACACCAGAAAGCGTACCCGGCTGGACCGGAAGTTTGACAGGCTCCGGGACGCCGAGGAAGCGGGCAAGCTGGGCAAGAGCAAGACCAGCCGTGCCGTGCGCAAAATGCTGGAGAACCGGCTGGCCGTCATTGGACTGGTTGTTTTCGCCATTATCCTGATCTCCTGCTTGCTGGCGCCGCTTATTTCTCCCTATGACCCTTTGACCACCGACCTGCGGGCCATGACCCAGCCGCCGTCGCTCCAGCACCTGTTTGGCACGGATAAGCTGGGCCGTGATGTGTTCTCCCGTACCCTGTACGGCGGACGCCTGTCTATCCTGATCGGACTGGGTTCCGCCCTGGGCGCCGCCGTCATCGGCGTACTGCTGGGCTGCTACGGCGGCTATAAGGGCGGGCTATTTGATAAGATCGTGCTGCGCCTGTCCGAGATTTTTATGTCCTTCCCGCAACTGATTCTGGTGATGATGCTGGGCACCATCTTTGGCCGGGGCCTTTGGAACCTGATCTTTATCTTTATTCTTACCGGCTGGGGCGGCGTCTACCGACAGGCACGAGCGAAAATGCTCTCCTTGCGGGAGGAGGAGTATGTGCAGTCCATGCGGGCCTTTGGCCTAAGTGATTTTGTCATCGCGTACAAGCACATGCTGCCCAACGCCATCGGCCCCGTGGTGGTAAACCTGACACTCTCCACCGCCATGTTCATTCTGGATGAGGCGGCCATGAGCTTTTTAGGGCTGGGCGTTCCGCCCGAGATCGCCACCTGGGGCAATATCCTCAACGCCGCCCAGGACCTCTACGTCATGCAGAACTACTGGTGGCTGTGGCTGCCGGTGGGAATTGTCGTGTCCCTGTTCGTCATCAGCATCAACTGCATCGGCGACGGACTGCGCGATTCCACCGACCCCACCCAGCAGGGATAAGGGAGGGAGCGATATGGAACAGCAAGCCATCATCACCGTCAAGGATCTGCGAACCTATTTTTACTCCGACAAGCGGTGCAACAAGGTTCTCAACGGCGTCTCCTTCGAACTTTATAAGGGACGGACCCTCTGTGTGGTGGGGGAGTCGGGCTGCGGCAAGAGCGTGACGGCCTCTTCCATCATGCAGCTTCTGCCCAAGCTCTCCCGCATTGAGAGCGGGGCCATCACCTACCACAGCGAGAAGGGTGACATTCGGATCGATCAACTGCCCCGCAACGGCAAGGAAATGCGCGCCCTCCGCGGCCGGGACATAGCCATGATCTTTCAGGACCCGATGACCGCCCTCAACCCGGTCTACACCATCGGATTCCAGATCGGGGAGGATCTGAAGTACCATACGGACCTGGACAAAAGATCCCGCCGTGCCCGGACGCTGGAGCTGCTGACACAGATGGGGATCTCCACCCCGGAGAAGCGCATTGACCAGTACCCCCATGAGTTCTCCGGCGGTATGCGCCAGCGGGCCATGATCGCCATGGCCATGAGCTGCAGCCCCAAGGTGCTCATTGCCGACGAGCCCACCACTGCCCTGGATGTGACGATCCAGGCCCAGATTTTTGAACTGATGGAAAAATTGAAGCGAGAGCACGACACGGCCATCATGCTCATTACCCATGATATGGGCGTGGTCAGTGAGCTGGCGGATGACGTGGCAGTGATGTATATGGGTTCCATCGTGGAACGGGGCAGTGTACGGGAGGTGCTCAAGTATCCCGCCCATCCCTACACCGCCGCCCTGCTGCGCTCCATCCCGATCCTTCACAAGGGCAGGGGACAGAGGTTGGAGCCGATCCGCGGCTCCACACCCGACCCATATGACCGGCCCAAGGGATGCCAATTTGCCCCCCGGTGCGATTTCTGCTGTGAAAAGTGCAGGCAGGAAATGCCTCCAGAGGTCCCGGTGTGTGATGGACATGCGGTACGCTGCTGGAACGCCGAACAGGTCTACGCCGGACACAGAGAGGAGGTCGAAGCTGTATGAGCGAGAAAAAAGTGCTGCTGGAGCTGCGGGGGGTGAAGACCTTTTTCCCAGTTCGGGGCGGTTTTTTCAACAAGGTCCGGGACCATGTGCAGGCGGTCAACGACGTAGACCTGGACATCTACAAGGGGGAGACTCTGGGGCTGGTAGGGGAGTCCGGCTGCGGTAAGACCACACTGGGCAAATCCATCATCCAACTGGTCAAGGCTACTGATGGAACGATGATGTACGATTTCGGCCCCCAGCACGGCGGTAAAAAGGACCTGCGGCACTTGAACAGGGAGGACGAACAGGTCCTGCATCGCCGCATCCAGATCGTTTTTCAGGACCCCTATTCCTCCCTGAACCCCTCTTTTACAATTTATCAATCTTTGGCCGACCCTCTCAGGCATTTCGGGGTAGTCAACAAGACGAATCAGCGTGCACTCATTGCCGACATCCTGGAGGCGGTGAACATGCGCCCGGAGTACATGGATCGCTATCCCCATGAGTTTTCGGGGGGCCAGCGGCAGCGGATCGGGATCGCCCGCGCCCTGCTGGTCCACCCGGAGATGGTGATCTGCGACGAGGCGGTCTCGGCGCTGGATGTGTCCATCCAGGCCCAGGTTCTCAATCTGCTGATGAGGCTCAAGGAAGAGCTGAAACTGACCTACATCTTCATTACCCATAACCTGTCCGTGGTGGAGTACATTTCTGACCGCATCGCGGTCATGTACCTGGGACGGATCGTGGAGCTGGCCTCCACGGAGCAGATCTTCGAAAACACCATGCACCCCTACACCGAAGCCCTCCTCTCCGCCATCCCTGTGGTGGACCCGGATAACAAGCGCAGCCGCATTGTGCTGGAGGGCGATGTGCCCAACCCGGTCCATCCGCCCGAGGGGTGCCACTTCCATCCACGCTGCAAGAATTGTATGGATATCTGCATGCACAAAAAGCCGGAACTGAAGCGCCATATGATTAACGGTGAGGAGCATTTCTGCGCCTGCCACCTCTATGACCAGACCCCGGCCGGGGGTTCTGACGATTGAGGGGTGGATATATGGAGCTGAATTTGGCCTCGACCTGTGATGTGCTGGTATTGGGGTCTGGTATCGCGGGAATCTCTGCGGCGTTGACCGCTGCGGAGTCCGGTGCCTCGGTGATTCTGGTGTGCAAGGGCAGGCTGTTTTCCGGCTCCAGCTTCTACCCCGGGACCTGGGGCCTGGGTCTGGTGGGACCCGCAGACGAAGCGGATGAGGCCGACCTGATCTCCACCATCGAGGACGTGGGCTGCGGCATGGCGGACGATGCCTTGGTAAGAGCACTTGTGAAGGGCATCCACCCGGCCATCGAAAAAGTCCGCAGCATGGGTGTCAGGCTCCGCAAGGCGGGCAAGGGCGGACAGCAGGAGTACATCCCTTGCTTCGACCATAAGCACCGGGACTGGAACGGGATCGAGTTTGACAGCGCCCGGGAGATCTACTCACAAAGACTGGAAGAGTTGGGTGTGACCATTCTTTCCGGCCGGGAGACGCTGGAACTGGTCCGTGCGGACGGTCGGGTATGCGGCGCTGTGATTACGGACGGGGCGGAACTGCACTACCTGGGCTGCAAGGCCCTTGTGCTGGCGACGGGCGGTTACGGAAGCCTGTTTCGTCACCACCTTTGCACCTCCGACGTGGAGGGGCTGGGGCAGGCATTGGCTCTGGAGGCCGGCTGCCGTCTGGTCAATATGGAGTTCATGCAGATTATGCCTGGCTATCTGTCGCCGGCGTATCAGACCATTTTTAACGAAAAGACATTTCGATTCACCGATCTGCGCCGTCCGGACGGGGCCCCACTGCTGGAGGGGGAAACGGCTTCGTTGCTGGAACTGCGCGCTACCCACGGCCCTTTCACAGCGCGTCTGCCCTCCAAGGCGGTAGACCTGGCCATCTACCGCGCCTGTCTGGAGGATAAACGGGGTGTGAGGGTTACCTATTCAGATGAAATGCGCCATAGCCCCCCGGAGTTTGTGAAAACCTATTTTGATTGGCTCCGGGAGGCAAGAGGCCTAACTATGGAAGACCCGATCCAAATTGGGATGTTCGCTCACGCGGCCAATGGCGGGGTTTGGATCGCCCCCGATACCTCTACCGGTGTACCCGGCCTGTTTGCGGCCGGAGAGGTCACAGGGGGCATGCACGGGGCCGACCGCATTGGCGGCCTTTCAACGGCCAACGGCCTGGTGTTCGGTGGTAAAGCCGGCAGTTCAGCGGCTGCTGCATGCACCGCAATAGAGGAACCGCCCAAGACCTGCCTCTTTAAAGCTGTAGCGGCGGCTGACTGTCGGAAGGTATTTGCCGACTTGCAGGACACCATGTTTCATCATGCCATGGTAGAGCGGGACGAGGCCGGACTGTCTGCCGCCCTGGAGCGGGTGAAGGCACTGAGCAGCGCTTTGATCTTAACGCCCACAGACAATGTGGACGAGATTGCCAGAACACGTAGACGGGCTGGACAGCTTTGCACCGCCCAATGCATCCTGAAGGCCGCCCTGATGCGCCGGGAGAGCCGGGGCGCCCATTATCGGGCGGACCATCCGCGCGAGAAGCCGGCGATGGCAAGACCCATCTGTGTGACGCGCCAGGGAGGAGCAATCCAAGCCCGGTTTATCGAGGAGGAGACGACCCCATGCCTGTGACAGAACAAGAGATTCGGCGGCTGGGAGATTGGGTGGGTGCAACACCCGCCCCGGCTGACTTTGATGCCTTTTGGAGCAAGCGGATGGCCGAGGCGGATCAAGTGCCGCTGGATTTTGCCGTGACTCCATCCGAAATTCCGCCCTTCCATACCTGCGAGTACCTGGACTTGTGGTTTCGCGGGATGGGCGGTGCCCAGCTCTATGCCAAGTATGTGAAACCCAGAGCGGCCCGCCCGGTTCCATTGGTCCTCCAGTTCCATGGCTACCCAGGGGCCAGCCGGAGCTGGCTGGAGCAGTCCTCCTTTGCGGGCATGGGCTGTGCGCTGCTGGCCATGGACTGCCCCGGCCAGGGGGGGAACGGCCAGGACTTGGGCGGGTTCGCGGGCACCACCGTCACCGGCCATATCGTGGCGGGGCTGGATGGGCCTGTGGAAGAGATGTACTATGTCCGCCTGCATCAGAATATCCGCATCCTCTGCCGGATCGTGCGGGAGCTGGTGGGCATCGACCAAAGCAAGGTCTTTGTCAACGGCGCGTCCCAGGGGGGCGGATTAGGCCTGGCCTGCGCCGCACTTAACCCGGGCCTGGTGAACCGGGCGGCTATCCTATACCCCTTCCTGAGCGACTATCGGCTGGTGTGGGAGCTGGGGGCAGACCTGATTGCCTATGAGGGCCTGCGCTACTACTCCCGCTGGTTTGACCCGGACGGGACGCGGCAGGACGAGTGGTTTGCCAAGCTGGGTTACATTGATAGCAAAAACTTTGCCCATCTGGTTCGCTGTCCCGTCCTCTTCGGCACAGGGCTGGCCGACGAAGTGTGCCCACCCGCGACCCAGTGCGCCGTCTATAATAACTTGAACTGCCCCAAACGCAGGCATCTGTTTGAGGGGTATGGACATGAGGAGATTCAGGACTTTGACGACCTGATCCTGGACTTCTTCGGAAGGGAGGCGGCGGAGCTGTGACGATTGCGGAGCAAAAAGCAGCCTGTGAGACATATCAGGGCATGACTGAAATACCCACAGATTTTGAGGCCGTATGGCGCGGCCGATGGGCCAAAGCCGCCCCGGCGGGGGAGGTCCTGGTGGAGCGCCTGCCTTTCCAAAATGCTCAAGCGGTCTATCAACAGTGGTCCGTCCCTGCCCCCAACGGCCGGGAGATCCGGGCCAGATACATCCGCCCGGCGCGGGAGGGGGCCTTCCCCACGGTGCTCATGTTCCATGACCTGGGCCGGGGGGTTCGAGGCTGGCACCACATGACCCGCTTTGTGGCCCTGGGATACGCCGTAGCAGCCCTGGAAAACCAAACCTCCGTGGCCGATTGGCGGCGTGATTGGGCGGCATTATCTCTGGAGGACCGATATTTGGACGCCCTGACGCTGGCCCACGCGGCCATCGGCCTGTCGTCCACCGACCCCGCCCGTTTGATGACTTGGGGCGAAGGGTTCGGCGGTGGGCTGGCGGTAGTTGCGGCGTCTCTGGTACCCGGCGTGATCCGCTGTGCGGCCCTGAACCCATTGCCGGGTGATCTGAGGGCCATGTGCGATGGAGCAGTCGGGACGGATAGGGCTGTGCTGGACGGCCTCGACCCTGTCAGTTTTGCCGCATTGCTGACCTGCCCCCTGCTGTTGGGCACGGGACTTCTGGACCAGACGGCGTCGCCCAAATGCCAATATGCCATCTTCAATCGGGCACGGGGACCCAAGACGCACTTGGTCTACCCTAAGTATGAACACGAACGAATCAATTTTTTTGAGAATGAACTGCTGAAATTCTTCCACATTTGAGGTGACGCATGCTCAGATTAGGAATTGCGGGAATCGGCGCCATTGCCGACGATTATATCGGCTTGATTGTGGGCGGAAAGGTCCGGGATGTGGCGCTTACGGCGCTGTGCAGCCGAAATGAGGCGCACATCCGAGAGGCAGCACAGCGACATGGCCTTCAGGCCGCCGCATTTACGGATTATGGCGCTATGCTCAGGTCTGGCCAGGTAGACGCGATACTCATTTGTACTCCCCACGCACAGCACCCCGAAATGACCCGGCAGGCCCTAGAGGCGGGGCTGCATGTGCTGGTGGAGAAGCCGGTTGGTATTTTCGCCGACGAGGTGGCGGAAATCCTTCCCGTGCTGGCGGAACGGCCGGAACTGGTCTGCGGCGTCATGTATAATCGGCGGGCGGCTCAGGCCTACCGTCATGTAAAAAATTTGGTCCAGAGCGGTGAACTGGGGGAGCTGGTGCGCTGTAGCTGGATTATCACCAACCTCTACCGAACGGAGGCATACTATACCTCCGGGGCCTGGCGCGGTACTTGGCAGGGAGAAGGGGGCGGACTGCTGATGACCCAAGCCTCCCACCAACTAGACCTTATGCAATGGATCTGCGGTATGCCGGTTTCCGTACTGGCCCGCTGCTCCACCATAGGGCGGCCCATCCAGGTTGAAAATGAGGCTGAACTTTTTCTGACCTACCTCAACGGCGCCCATGGGCATTTTATTGCTTCAGCCCATGAGTGCCCTGGCACCAATTTGCTGGAGATTTGTGGGACGAGGGGCCGGATTTCCGTCCGGGACGATAGCGAGGTGGAAATCATCCGCCTGGAGGAGGACGAGCGCACCTTCGCAAGGTCCTGCCCGTCCCCCTTTGAACAGGTCTCCGGGACGGTGGAGCGCTTGACTTTCGACGACAGAAACAACAAGGCGCAGCAGGCGGCCACCATACAAAATTTTGTTGCCGCTGCTCAGGGGGCCGGGCCAATCCAATGCAGCTTGGAGGAAGGTCTGCGATCCCTCCAGATCATCCACGGCGCGTATCTCTCTCACTGGATGGGCCGCACGGTCACACTGCCGGGGGATGAACGGGTGTTTTGCCGCATCCTTAATCGTACAGGAGCATCAATGGCCATAGGGCACGGCCCTCTATAAACAAGAAAAGAGGGGGCCGGCGGTATTCTTTTTTATAACGACATCATTAAACTGGATGTGATTCCAATGGGCTGATAGGCGGCATCATTCATATTATCGACAGTTGCAGTGACTTAAACTTGAAAAGGAGATTGCCATGAAACAACATAAGAGACTGCCGCTAGCACTTTTTCTGGTGTTTGCACTTTGCATCCAGACTCTGTCGTTCACCAGCGCGGCTGCTGCCTTGGCTGACCCTGAGCCGGTGTTCTCGGCCAGCGATATGACGTTTTCCAGTGGCACGGATGCCGTCGCTCTCCCCCAGAGCGCTGTCACGCAACTCTCTGGGTTGTCGAGCGGCACAATCATCGTGGACTTCACCCCCACGGCGATGTCCACGGCCAACTGCCTGTTCAGCTTGAGCAACAGCAGCGTGACTGACGCCTACTTTAACCTTTACATTGACAACCGGGGCTTCCTGGGCCTGGAGGTCAGGAATCATGGGGAGACCCGCTATGTGAATCTCCAGGGTCCGGCAGAGGTCACGCGCAATACCCGGCATATCATGGCGCTCAGTGCGGACCCACAGGAAGGCTACAAGTTCTATTTTGATGGCGACATGGTTTTCCAAATGCCTGTGGCCCTTTATGAGCTATGGGAGTACGACTACCGGTTCATGTCCACAGTGAATTCCGCCGATGTGGGCTATATGGGTGCAACCTATCGGAACGGGTCATTCGGATATCCCTACTACGGCACCATCGACAGCGTGCGTGTCTATGATACGGCTCTGGCACAGGATGTTCTCGAGGCAGAAACCTACATAGAGAAGGACTCTGGAATCATCAGGCAGGAGAATGTGTTCTCTTTTGAGGATTGGAACACAGAGGGCATCCGAATCCCCTCCATTCTGCGGACCGACAAGGGGACGATCATTGCCACGGGCGATATCCGGTTCGGCGACGCCGCCGGAGCGAGCAACGATCCTCCCAACAACTGCGACATCGGCATCCGGGTCAGTAGCGATGACGGCGCAACCTGGAGCCAACCCAAAATGCTGCTCAATTTTCTTGACTACCCCAACGAACCCCAGGTCCCCATGAAAACGGACAGCGCATCTTACTGCGATTCGCTCCTCGTCAAAGGTCAAAACGGGCGGGTCTTCTTCTTCTGTGACGCGATGACCGGAAACGTCCGTGCGCCCTATGCAGCGGCCTCTACCGGCTATACTTCTGACGGCTATCTGATCCTAAAGGACTCGGCTGGCACCCAATATGAGCTGCACGAAGATGACGGGACGGTGTATCTAAATGGGGCGGCAACCGACTACACAGTCGGACCTGATTTCACCCTTTATAAAAATGGACAGGAAGCTGGAAACATTTTTTACACCAACTACGGAACCTACGACGCATCCGCAGTACCGCGCAAAACGGAACTGCGGGTCATCAATACGGTCTTCCTGATCATGTGCTACAGCGATGACGGCGGCTATACCTGGTCAGATCCCAAACTGATGAACTACGGCTTTAAGACCAGTGATATGAAGCACTTTGGCACAGCCCCCGGCATTGGGATCGTCATCCAGACCGGCAAATACCAAGGCCGCATCCTTGTGCCCCTTTACTATAACAGCAATTCTTTCAGCGGTATGAGCGGCGCAGTTCTTTACAGCGATGACAATGGGGCAACCTGGCACCTGGGTGAATCTCCAAACGACGCTAGAGCGGCTGCGGGCCTTTCAAAAATCGGTATGGGTGAAATTCAAATCGTAGAAATGCCACCGGAGGGTGATGATGTTTCTACCCAGCTAAAGATGTTCGTGCGCCAGTCAGGCGGCGTATTAATCGCTACCAGCTATGATGGTGGCCAGACCTGGGCGCCCGATATGCCGAGGGACCCGACGCTGGTGGCGCCCACACCCTATGGAGGCTGCCAGCAGTCTGTTATCAACTATAGTCATCCAATTGATGGAAAGCCCGCCGTTATCTTCGCCAATGCGGCAGCCAATAGCCGCTCCAACGGCACGATAAGAATCGGCCTGATCAATGAGAACGGGACCAATTCAGAGGGGCGAATCAACTACACGTTTGATTGGAAGTACAAAAAAGTAATTCGGTCGGGTGAATTTGGCTATTCCTGCTTGATGGAGCAGCCCAATGGGAATATTGTTTGCTTCTATGAGCAAGAGAGTCGGCCTGACAATATCCATTCCTTGGTCTTCGGTGAATACACACTCGACTACATCAAGGACATCAAACCTACGCCTGATACCCCTAATTTGGTATATTCCTCCTCAGAAAAGGTGTTGCCGCTGTCTGACGGCACCTACACCCCAATCGGGCCGGAACTGCCCAGTATTGCTGGCCTGCATGAGGGTACAATTTTGGTGCGCTTTACGCCCACAAGCACCGACAGCATCCACTCATTGATTGGGGTGAGCAATGGTCAGACGGGGAACCAGAACTCCTATTTCCACCTCTACTACTCCAACGCGAGGCTCGGATTTGAGATCCGCAGGCAGGAGGGAGGAGACTTTGAAAAAAACTCGGCTCCTGTGGCGATTGAAGCCGGAAAGGAGTATTGTGCCGCCTTTACGGCTGACCCGGACTACGGCTACCAACTCTTCCTCAACGGGGAGATGGTTCTGGACCTGCCGCTGTCAGAACTGACGGCCTCCTCTGGCTATGGCTTCATGGCTGACATTCCCGGTATTGACAGCGGATACCTTGGCATGACGCGCAGGCAGGCGCCCTCCGGGCAGCCAGCAGCCTTTGAATATCCGTTCACAGGAACCATTCATAATGTCCAAATATTTGACGGCGTGTTCTCTGCGGAACACATGAAACAGGTAACCTATGTGGCGTCCAGTGGTTCGAATGTCTACTCCAACAGCGGTGTAACGATTACACCATCCCAACCGGTCCAAATTGACGACGACAGTGTGACCGATATTGCCGCCATGCATTCGGGCGCCATTGTCGTGGAGTTTACCCCGCAGATCTCGTCGATACACTCCTTGATCGGTATCAGCAACTCTACGACAGCCAATTCTCATTTTCATCTTTATGTTGGTGGTGGGGTGCTGGGGTATGAGATCCGGCGGCAGAACGGCGGAGATTTTGTAAAGTCCTCTGCTGCCGTGGATATGACCTCTGGTGAGAAACACATCGCAGCCTTTACTGCCGATCCCGATACGGGGTACAAGCTCTTTTTCGACGGGGAACTGGTACAGGTGATTCCGCCCGCAGAACTACCCAGCACAGGATATGGCTTTATCTCCGATATTCCGGGTATCAATGCCGGTTATCTCGGGAAGACAGCTCGAAGCGGAAACCAGTATCCCTATAATGGCTCCATTGAAAATATTAAAGTATTTAACACTGATATCCCGGATGATACACTCACTGCCTGGACTTTAAGCGGTGGCTTCTAATTGATGAAGTCGCATTGCAAAACAGCTCCCCAATAATTTTAGACCATAGATTCCGAACGAGGAGTATCATACAACTTGAACCGTGATATGCACATCAATTTTATGGATTACAGGGGGAAGTACAGTGATGGAGCTGGCCATGGCGTACCACGAGTGCCGTCCGGTAATCACGGGAGAGAATGATGGTGAAAACCTGTCAATGATTGACTGACAGACAAGTTAATTATCGTCAAACTCACATGTTCCAGCGGCGTTTGCTTCAAGTGTGGCTGCACGAAAGGGTGATTGGGCCGACAAACGCGTGGATGTAGGAAAATAGAACAGAGTGCAGGTCAAGAATTGGCCTGCACTCTGTTTTATATTGTATATTAGATTCATTTTGCGCAAGATTTGTGGCGAAGCCATCCAACGCATGAAGTCATTCTCGGTGCCTTCATGGCAAACCAGTGCGTGATGAGAGGCGGAATGTTTCCCACCTGAACTGAAAGTGAGTGGTAATGACAATGAAAACTGGAAATCCACCTGCCGAAACCAGTAACCTCCGTCCCAATCGGTTAAAGATCAGCTGTATGGGAAGATGTATCCCTCAATCGGCTTAGCCGGAACAACAGATGTCACCCTGAGCCGCGGTTCCTCCTGCCCCTTATACTGCTCCCCGTATAGAATACCGGTCACCGTGACCCAGGAATCGCTCTCCAGTTCTGACACGTTGCCGTAGGTGCAGAACAGGCCGCAGGGGGACAGGTCCGCCACGCAGCAGGCCATGACCAGCCGTGCGGGAACAAACTCGTTGTCCGCCATAACCGGCGTGTTTTTGTAGACCTGGCCGGTCATCGTTACCTGAAAGCCCTCAAGCTGCTCTATGTCCGTATAAAATACGCACAGCCAGTCGTAGAACTCCTCATTGCTGACTGTGATGGTTTGCTGCCTGGAGTTATATCCGTGGAGCTCAAGGGGGGCGCCATAGGCATCCAGGGTCGTATAGCCGTCTGCGGATGCCTCTGCCTGGGCGGGCCCCTCCGCCTCAGTATCCTCCTGATTGGACGGTATGGGGCTTCCGGTGGCCGGTATGCCGCCGCCCCCGCCTGCGGCGCCGCTGACCATGCTTCCATTCAGCAGTCCGGCAGAATCGGAGATATCTCTGAGGCCCACGGTATCGTGTGGCAGCAGCAACAGCAGAAGCGGGATCGCCAGCACAAAGCAGTGGGCGATGTGTTTTCGGTATTGAATACGAAACACGCGTCCTAGGGAAGAAAGGGCCCACACCACCATCACCGCCGCACTGAAGCAGAGATAGGGCGCCAGCTTTGGCGTCACATAGGAGAGGTACCGCCCTGAACGCACCAGATACAGCATAGCCCCCGCAAAGGCCAGGTAGCAGCTGATCTCAGCCAGGGCCTGGCTGTTCCAGCAGTTCTTTGTCATAGCAGGCTCCTTTCCAGCCCGGTGGAAAATGACAGGAAAACGACCATTCCGCAGATACAAAAGGAGGTCAGGCACAGGCGCAGGACGAACTTACGCGAAAAGCCGCCGGAGAGCAGGATCAGATTCTTGATATCCATCATAGGGCCAAATACCATAAATCCCATCAGGGCCCCCATGGGGAACTGTCCGGCAAAGCTCCTGGCAACCACCGCGTCGGCGGAGGAGCAAAGAGAGAGAAAAAATGCCATTCCCATCAGCACCAGGAGAGGAAGGAACAGCCCATCCCCGCCGTTCCCCCACGGAAATGACCTGTCCAGGGTCTGGAACAGGGCGGATACCAGGGCGCCCAGCACAAGGTACTTCCCAACACTGAAAAACTCCGTTTGCGTATGGCGGAGATAGAGGGAGAGCTTTCCGCCCTCTGCTGCCTGACCCACAGAACAGCCGCAGGCGCAGGAAAACCAGCCGGAGCCGGACGGGCTCAAGCCGTTCTTTCCTGCTCTGGAAAAGGTAAGTCCGATCAGCACCGCACACAGCAAGCCGAGCCCCACCCGGCACAGGACGATTCTGACATCCCCGCTGAAAGCATACCAGGTGCTGAGAATGACCACCGGATTGATGACCGGCGCGGCCATCAGAAAGGTAACGGCGGCAGCAGGGGGGACGCCCTTCCGAACCAGGCTTCGGAACACCGGAACTGAGGCGCAGTCGCACACGGGCAGACAAAAGCCGGCCAAGGCTGCGAACAAAAGGCCTCCCGCCAGATGCTTTGGGAAGTGCTCGTGGAGCCACTGTTGTGAAACGAATATCTGGATGGCAGAGGACAGAAGCACGCCGATCAGAAGAAACGGGAACGCCTGCAACAGAATACCGAGAAATACATTGACCACGGCATCAGCCAAGTTCCCCCCGGCACCTATCACCATGCGCAGGGTCAGATATGCCGCTGTGAAATAGGCAATCCCCAGCAAAAACCAAAAGGCTGGCTGCCGCCCCGGACGCAGCATGGCCCGCTCCACCGTACCGACCGAGTTCAGCGGCAGTACCTTGACGCCGGGATTCAGTTCCCGCAGCATCCGTTTCCGGTTCTTAAACTGCGATACAGGTCCCCAATTCCGTAGGACGATGACATCACTGGCGGATATCTGTTCCAGCGCCATTCCTCCGGTCTGCTGGAGCAGGGCATCCAGTTTGGTGGAATCGGCCAGGTACAGCATGCGCTGAAGTTGGCAGAAGTCCCCTGGTGTACCCCCGTCCTGTTTCTTTGCCGGGGGAAACAGTGTCTGAAGGACAGAGATCGGCAGCGTCCCGTTCCACTCTATCCACAGTTCTTCCGGATCATTGCGAAGCAGATAATCGTAGATCTGTTTGGAGACCTGCTGCATCCCCGCGCCGCTTTGCAGCTTCCGAACAGGAAAGTGGAGGAGATCCAAATTCCCTCTGTCGATTAAATCCTGTTCCAGTGCCTGCTCTCCCTGTTCAAACTGGATGCAGCAGAGCGAGTGTCCGCTCTCCAGGCGGCGGGAGAGGAGCTGATTCAACAGTGAAGTTTTTCCGCTGTCGAGAAAGCCGGTGACCACATAGACCGGAGTATATTCCGGCATCCTCAATCAGCACACCCCCTCAAAAACCGCCGTGATCTGCGCCCGGTTCAGGTCGTGCCCGATCACACACAGCTCGTGCTCCTGGAGGTTTGTCTTTTCAAAACGATGCTCCCCCGGCAGAAACTGCACATTGAGAAACCCCGTCTCCGTCTCCACAATGCCTTTTGCCCGCAGGACCTGTCCGCAGCACTCCGATCCCAGGAGCCGGAGGCAGCGCCCCAGGCCTTCCGGTGAAAACACTTGGGGCAGATGGAGCGTCATGGTATCAAAGGTGTCATCCGCGCCGCCCCTGGCATGGGGGTGACAGCAGCAGGCATGGCCGTGGTGGTGGTGATGATGCCCACAGGAACAGGTGTGCTCCTCATGGGGCTGCGCATCCGTCGGCTCCGTTTCTTTGGGGAGGCTCAGAATTTCCGCAGCGGTCAAGAGCTTCCATGGCTCTGCCAGAACCTGAGCGGATGGGTTCAACTGCTCCACCAACTCCACAGCCTTCGTAACAGCCTCGGGAAACAGCTCGGTCCGGTTGAGCAGGATGGTGCCAGCGCTTCTCACCTGGTCCTCAAAAAACGCCCCGAAATTCTCCAGGTAGCTGGCGCACCGCTTTACGTCCACTACCGTAATTTTTTGTGTAATGCGGGCAGAGGTTGCGAAACGCCGGTCCCGGCAGGCCCGTTCCACATCAGAGAGTTTGCCGACTCCGGAAGGTTCGATCAGCACCACATCGGGGCGATAGGTTTTCAGCAGCGAGGCCAACGCCGCCGTAAAATCCCCTGTGAGGGAGCAGCAGATACACCCGGCGTTCAGCGCCAGGACCTGATAACCGCCCTCCCGCAGAAGCGCGGCATCCACGCTGAAGTCTCCAAAGTCGTTCTCGATCAGGGCGACTTTTTTGCTTTTAAATGCTTCCGTCAACAGCTTTTGGATCAGGGTGGTCTTGCCCGCTCCCAAAAAGCCGGAAATCAAATACATATCAGTCATCATGTTCTCCTTTGAGCTCCTTGCGCCCCGCCCGGCCCAGCCGGGCAAACAATGGTTTTAGAATCAAAAGCAGCAGCAAACAGGCCACTCCCAGCAGGACGATGGTGCCGCCGGGCTTCAGCCCTACGTAATAGGACAGGAACAGACCCCCCACGGTGAAACCCTCCGCAAAGGCGATGGACCAGAGTACCGTCTGCTTATAACTCCGGCCCAGCTGCATCCCGCAGGCCACCGGTACCACCATCATGGAAGAGACAATCAGGGCCCCTACCGTCCGGGCGGCAATTGACACTGTGACAGCGATCAGCACGGTGAACACACTGTTTATGATGCCTACGGGGATTCCAGACATCCGGGCGGCGCGTTCATCCAGCGCCAGATAAAACAGTTCTTTGTACAGGAACAAAAAGGCCAGTACAATGATTCCGCTGACAACAGCCACCGTATAGAGTTCCCCGTCGCTGATGGCCACAATGCTGCCGAAAAGAAAGCTGTTGAAGCTGGCCGCGCTGCGCACAAAACCGGATAAGACACCGGCCAGTCCCACCCCGGCGGACAGGATGATGGCAATGGACATCTCGGCGTACCGGGGCAGTTTCTTCCGAATGGCCTCAATCCCGAAGGCCGCGGCTACACAGGCTGCCGTGGCCCCCAGCACCGGATTGATATTGAAAAGCAACCCGGCCGCCACACCGGCCAGAGAGGTGTGGGACAAAGCGTCCCCAATCATGGATAACCGCTTGAGCACAATGACGATCCCGACACAGGGGATGATCAGTGCCAGAAGGATGCCCACCAAAAAGGCCCGCTGCATGAAGGGATATTCAAAGATGGACACTGCGTTCCCCCCGTCTCTCCCGCGTCATATCTGAATGGCGGTGAAGCCCCGCCCGCTCCCGGCGCACCTGTCCGGGTGTTAGTTCCGCCAGGGTGCCTTCTTCCAGGCAGTACAAGGTGGAAACATAGCTGCAGATCCGATCCACATCGTGGCCCACCATCAGGATGGTGAGCCCATGGTCCCGGTTCAGCCCGGCCAGCAGGCGGTAAAAGTTCTCCCCGCTTTGCAGGTCCATGCCGGAGGTGGGCTCGTCCAGCAGCATGACCTCCGGGCGGGAGATCAGAGCCCTGGCCAGCAACACCCGCTGGCGCTGCCCGCCGGACAGGGCTCCAATCAGCCGGCGCCCATAGCCGGCCATTCCCACCAATTCCAGGGCCTGCCGCACCCGCTCCCGGTGCTCCTGCCTCGGGAAGCGGAACAGGCCGATCTCCCCGGACAGGTTGGCCAGAACGACCTCCTCCACGGAGGCGGGAAAATCTGTATGGCGGGCCAGCCCGTCCTGGGGCACATAACCCAGCCTTCTCCAATTTCGAAACCGGGCCGTATCCTGGCCCAGCAGCCGCACGGCGCCGCTGCTGGGGGAGAGCTCCCCCAGCAGCAGTTTTAACAGCGTGCTTTTCCCTGCGCCGTTTGGGCCAATCAGGGCGGCAAATCCGCCCTGGGGCAGCCAAAAGGAGGCGCAGGAGAGTACCGGCACCTCTCCGTAGGAAAAGGAGAGCCGGTCTGCTTCCAATGCCATCATGGGACCGCTCCTTCTACGACAGAGCGTCCTTCAAAGAGGCCAGGCTTTGCTCCATAACCGAGAAGTAGTCCTCTCCCGCGGTCAACTGCTCGTCGGTCAGTCCCTCCAGGGGGCTGAGTGTTTCCACGCGGGCCCCGGTGGCGTCCGCGATGGCCTGGGCCACCTTGGGGCTGACCAACTCCTCAGAGAAGATCACCTTCACCTGGTGCTCCGTCACAAAGTCCTGGATCTGCGCCATCCGGGCGGGGTCCGGCTCAGAGTCAGGCGAAATTCCCTCGATCCCCACCTGGTTGAGCCCGTAGGCATCGCACAAATAGCCGAAGGCTTCGTGGGACACCACGATGTCCTGAATCGCCAGATTGCTCAGTCCGTCTTTGAACGCCTGGTCCAGTTGGTCACACCGGGCGCTCCACGCAGCATAGTTGGCCTCGTAATACTCCGCATTCGCTGGGTCCGCTTCCGCCATGGCGTTCTTGATGTTCTCCATCTCCCGCTTGGCATTCAGCGGAGAGAGCCAGACGTGGGGATCATAGCCGCCCCCCTCTTCATGCTCGTGCTCATCCTCATGTTCGTGCTCCGCTTCTTCCTCGTCCTCGTGATGATGGTGGTGCCCCTCCAGCAGCGCAATGCCATAGGATGCCTCCACCGTCACCAGGCTCTGGTTATCCAGAGAGGCCAGCACGTCCTCCACCCAGTGCTCCATACCGGCGCCGCTGTATACAAACACATCCGCCTGCTCCAAAGCCACGATGTCAGAGGGGGATGGCTCCCAGTCATGGGGCTCGGTGCCGGCAGGGACCATGTTGGTCACCGTGACCTTATCCCCACCGATTTTCTGAGCAAAGTCATACATGGGGTAGAAGCTTGCCATAACCCTCAGAGATCCCTCCGATGCGGCAGATGGAGGCTCTGCGGGTGTTTCCGCACCGGCCATGGGGGTCTGTGGCTTCCCGCAGGCGGCCAGCAGAGAAAGCGACAGGGCGGTGGACAAGCAAAATACAAGGAACTCTTTTAATTTTTTCATGCTATAGTAACCTCCAAATCAGCGTATTTTCCGGTTTTTGGGCGCAAAAAAGCAAGGCAAAAGCGCCCATTTAAAAATGGGCAGACTTTCCCCTTGCTTGGAGGTCGCTTTAATTGTTCAGACGAATTTTCAGTGCAGTCAAGGTACAGGAACGCCGGTCCGACAGGGACACAGGCAGCAAAGCGCAGAGCAGCAGGAGCATCGCGCCCAGTCCATAATGGGCAGAGGGCCCCAGCCCCTCTGAGATATGCCGCAGGGCGGACAGGCAGGAATGAATCTCATGGCAGACGGCGCAGTCGGTGCCGGTGCAGTCGTGGTCGGCATGACTGACCACGAACAGGGCGGACAGAGAGAACACGGCAATTAGGCACAGCGCCAAAAGCAAGGCCGCCGCCCTGCTTTTTTGAATATCCGCTTTCATCTCTGCCGCCTCCTCTCTGATTATCACTTTCCACAGTCGCAGCAATGTCCATATAAAACGGTATGCCGGGTATCTACTTCAAATTGGTGGTCGCTCTGAATATGCCGGGTCAGTTCCTCTAGATGGGAGCACTCCAGGGGAAATGCCCGTCCGCAGTCCAGGCAGACCATCCGCCCGCTGGAGGGGAGGGCTGCTTCCCCCATATAGCGGTAGAGTGCCCGGTTGCCATCCCCAGAGGGAATTTTGAGAATCGTGCCCGCCTCCACCAAGCGGTCCAACGCACGGTAGACAGTGGCTCGGCCAACTTTTTCCTCCACCCCCAACAATCCGCGCCAGACCGACTCTGCGGTAAATGCGGTATCCTTTTTCAAGGCCAGGTATTCGAGTATAAGAGTTTGCTGTTTGGTGTGGTATCGGCCCACAGAGCTACGCCCTCTCTCTTTTAAATTGAGAATGTTTTTCATATTATAAAACGAGTTAATAAAAAATGTCAACATCATTTTTAGGGGATATGTTTGTTTTATATTGCTCTAAATACAAAATATAGCCTAATATATAACATATAAAATTGCGTAAAAACCAAAGAGTTGGATAAAAAGCCTTTCTGAGCGAAATGCTTCAAAGAAGTAAAATTGAGACCAATACAATATGGTGTGGCCTACAATCGTCCCCGGTACCTGTGTAATTAAGAAGCCGTCTGCTCTGAATCCAGGGCAGACGGCTTCTCAATTACAGACTGAAAAGTATCCTTTTCATTGGATTGGTTACTGCTCCAAGCCGTAGAAAAGGTATCATGTTACATTATAATTCAATTTTATTGAAAGAGCAAGCCAGACCATCTGCTTGCTACTGGTGAATTCCTTCTATAATTTCTTGCAAGCCGAGGGTTTTAAACGATTGAACCAAAAGAAGACGAACTTGGGAAACTATTAAGGAGACGCAAATATGAGGGGACATAGAATCATTGCCGTCGCTAATCGGAAAGGCGGTGTTGGAAAACAGCCGCCTGTTAAAATCTGGCCTATGCCCTCACAGAAAGAGGGGCACATGTTTTTGCGGTCGATCTTGATCCGCAAATGAACCTGACCACATCCTATGTTGTCAATGGAGACGACCTTCCTGTCAATAATATCAATGACCTTCTGCCTGTCCATGACGATTCCATCCACAGCGATGGGCCAGGCATCCCTGTTGGGAGTAAGGTACTGGCTCAGCAGAGAAAGGTTCTGTTGACCGAAATGGGGACCGAAGGCTTTCTGCGAATTATCCTTACGCCGCTCAAACCGCTGTACGATTATATCATCATCGACACGAACTGGGCGACCAGTCCGCTGATGATCAATGCTCGTACCGCTGTGGACGGTGACGGCGCGCATCTCTTTTGCTTCCGCTTGACATTCTGCATACACCCTGATATAATCAAAATAACAAGTGAATATAGTTGGTACACAGGTGCCTATCCGATTGTGATGGGTGAAAAGGGAAGCCGGGTGAGAATCCCGCACAAAGCCGTTGCTGTGTTGGCGGAGTGCCTCTCTGCTATGTCACTGGGATGTTTGTTCCGGGAAGACGGAGAGGTGCGTTTGAACGTCTGAGTCAGAAGACCTGCCTGTGTATAACGCACAAAAAAGCCTCCCCGGACCTGGGAGGGTGCAGTTTCAACCACAGTAGGAACCTGTGGAATTTGTTGCTGTATCCTTCAGGATACAGTTTTTTTGTTGCCGAATTCACTTGTCCCTCCTATTTCGTGCTGCTCCGCACGAGACACGGGCCCCTTCTGCAGGTCCTGCGTCATTTTGGAGCAACCGGCTGGAAGAAAAGGGCGCATAATATCGTGGGTAATATTATGTGTTCTTCCAGCCGGAACAAGAGAAGCACATGGCCTGAACCCGATGCAGGGGTGGGCCATGTGCTTTTTTGAAGCTCGGGACCGTTTGAAAGCAAATATTGTTTAAAACCGGTGAGCTGGGTGGTACAGGATGTGAAGCTGTCCGCTCTCATCGGAAAAAACCTTGGCCTCCACCTCGTATACACGCCGGATAAAGTCCTCGGTGAGAACCTCCTGGGGCCTGCCGCAGCCCACGATTTCCCCGCCTTTGACCGCATAGAGACGGTCGCAGTACATGGCGGCAATATTCAGGTCGTGGATGGCCGAGATCACGGTCCGGTCCAGGGATTTGACAATGTCCATCAGTTCCAGCTGGTACTTGATATCCAGATGATTGGTGGGCTCGTCCAGGATCAGACAGGGGGTCTGCTGGGCCAGGGCGCGGGCCAGAATGACCCGCTGCTGCTCACCACCGGAGAGGGTGGAAAAGGACCGCCTGGCGAAGCCGGACATGCCCACCAGCTCCAGCGCCTCGGCCACCAGCCGGAAATCGTCGGCGTTGTCCCGGTCCAGGGCCCGCTTGTGGGGGGCACGGCCCATCATGACCACATCCTGGACGGAAAACTCAAAGTTATAATAATTGTGTTGAGCTACCACGGCAATGCGCCGGGCGGACTCCCGATAGCTGTACTGGTCCAGATCCCTTCCATCCAGCAGCACCGCGCCGCCGGTGGGCTTCAACACCCGGTAGATGCATTTGAGCAGAGTACTCTTTCCGCTGCCGTTGGGGCCGATGATCCCCACCAGCTCCCGCTGGCCCACTTGGATGTCCACGCCCTTTAAAATGGCGCTTCCCCCCAGAACGGCCTGCACACCCTCGGTGCGGATGTCCATCAGTCGCCACCTCCAAAGCCGTATTTCTTCCGGGCCATCAGGTAGATGAAAACCGGCGCGCCAACTAGGGCGGTCAGCACCCCAATGGGGATCTCCTTGCTCGGGAGCACCACCCGGCAGAGTACATCGGACCACAGAAGGAAGATTGCCCCCAGCAGGGCGCTGATGGGAATCAGCTTTTTGTGGTCTGTTCCAAAGAGAATGCGTACCACATGGGGAATAACCAGCCCCACAAAGCCAATGATGCCCGCCGTATAGACCGCAAAGCCCACCAGCAGGGACGCCGCCAGGAGATAGACAATCCGCCGGTGATGAAGATCGGTTCCCAGGGTGACGGCGGCCTCGTCCCCCAGCAGCATCAGGTTCAAGGTGCGGTACTGGGTCCAGAAAAAGAGCGCCCCGAGCACCGCCACCGCCAGCATCCAGAGATTGGTATCCCAGCTTGCGGCGGCCAGGCTGCCCATGGTCCAGCGGACCACCGCCTCCAGCGCGCCACTGCTGGTATTGATGACGTACAGGAAAAAGTTTGAGACAGCGGCACAGATGGCGGAGAGGGCCGTGCCGGCCAGAATCAGCTTTACCGAGGTGGCCCTGCCTCCGATGTTGGCCAGGGCGATCACCCCCATGGAGACCAGGAACGCCCCGGCGAAGGCCACCAGGCCCACATAGCCGCTGCCCAGGAAGGAGCCCACCCCCACCAGGATCGCCAGGGTGGCGCCCAGGGAGGCGCCGGAGGAGACGCCCAGGACATAGGGATCCGCCAGCGGGTTTTTGACAATGGCCTGCATGACCACGCCGGCGAGGGCCAGGGCCATCCCCACGCCGATGGCCAGTACCAGACGGGGCAACCGGACAAACCACACGATGTCGCTCATACTGCCGGAGCCGTACACCTCTGAGTCCCCTACCGGGAAATGGAGGGCCTCGGTTACTTTATAGAGAATGACCCGGTATACATCCCCCATTTTGAGATCCACCGAGCCGAAAGTGACCGCCCACAGCAGGGAAAGGAGCAGACCGGCCAGCAGAACCAGAATGGCAAGCCAGTATGCCGGCCTGCCATGGAACACACCATTTTTCAAATCCATGGATACACCGCCTCAATCAGCGGGGGGGGGGGGGGGGGGGGGGGGGGGGGGGGGGGGGGGGGGGGGGGGGGGGGG